>NZ_JBYNDP010000068.1:0-22106 GCF_059783535.1 Tateyamaria sp.
CACCTGGTTTCGGCGACCGCCGCAAAGCCATGCTGCAGGACATCGCGATCCTGACCGGTGGCCAGGTGATCTCCGAAGATCTGGGCATGAAGCTCGAGAACGTGACCATGGACATGCTGGGCACCGCCAAGCGCGTTCAGATCACCAAGGACGAGACCACCGTGATCGACGGCAACGGCGAGAAGGCGGAAATCGAAGCCCGCGTCACGCAAATCCGTCAGCAGATCGAAGAAACCACGTCCGACTACGACCGTGAGAAGCTGCAAGAGCGCGTTGCCAAACTGGCAGGCGGTGTTGCCGTGATCCGCGTCGGCGGCATGACCGAAGTCGAAGTGAAAGAGCGTAAAGACCGCGTCGATGACGCCCTGAACGCGACACGCGCTGCTGTGCAAGAAGGTGTTGTTGTGGGCGGCGGTGTTGCGCTGGTTCAGGCGGCCAAGTCGCTCGACGGCCTGACCGGTGAGAACAACGACCAGAACGTCGGTATCTCGATCGTGCGCAAAGCCATCGAATCGCCGCTGCGTCAGATCGCTGAAAACGCTGGTGTCGACGGTGCCGTTGTGGCTGGCAAGATCCGCGAAAGCGACGACGTGACCTTTGGCTTCAACGCTCAAACCGAAGAATATGGTGACATGTTCAACTTCGGTGTGATCGACCCCGCCAAAGTGGTCCGCACAGCTCTGCAAGACGCGGCTTCGGTTGCATCGCTCCTGATCACCACCGAAGCGATGGTGGCGGACAAGCCTGCCAAAGAAGGCGCCGGCGGCGCGCCCGCAATGCCCGACATGGGCGGCATGGGCGGCATGATGTAATCAGGCTTTCTGCTCTGCAGAAGCTTTGTACCGCTGAAATTGAGAGAGGCCGTCCAACAGGGCGGCCTCTTTTTTTGTGGTATTTGTTCGGCCCTCTGTGCAAGCAGTCAGGTGCTTGGTTGCCGGCGGTTTCGGATTATGTCTCCTCGTCCGGGTCAGAGATGGGATCCAGCACAAGGACAAGACGGGTTTCGCCAGTGCCCTCGATCGGGGGCGAGCGATGCAAAAGGCCGGACGGCGGCTGCTCTGGCCAAATTGTGCCGCGCAACAGGATCGGTGCACCCGTTGGGACAGTGAACACGTGTTCTGGTACGTTCCCATGGGGCGACACGCCGTATTGTGTGCCGGTGCCGCGATAGGTGCAGACCAATCGCGCTGTTACGGCGTCGATGTGGAACCTCCGGCAGGCATTGGTTGTGACAATGTCCAAACGCAGCCGCAGGAAAGCGGCAGACATCAGGTCCGCAAACGTGTCGGAAAGCAGATTGATATCGGCCTGAAGCCAGTCCCGCTCGGGTCCAGATGGCAAACCGGACAGATCGAACATGTTGCCGAGCGTCTCAGCCACGGCGCTGGTTGGTATCAATAGGCGACCGTGCGGCAGAACATCCGGGTCAAGTGCGTCCAACCAGCTTTGGACATCCGGTGGGGATTGCCGCCGCCATATCGCGGCCGCACATCCCGGTTTCAGGAACGCGTCAAGCGGTGCCGGATCGTCGGCAACCGCCACACCTATGGCGGCGTCTCTGAGGACCTCTCGCACCAGATTCATGCCGCATCCTCCACCCGTTTCCAAATCGGAAAGGGGTCAGGGTAGTCCGGTAAGTCATCCGGTCCGCCGGCTGCAACGGCGGGAACCAGACACGCATCCAATCGCGCCTTCAATGCTGGCCAATCGATACCTGCGCCAATGAAAACGATCTCTTGGCGGCGGTCCCCCCATGGTTCCTGCCAATGCGCCTGCATATAGGCGCGGGCGCTTTCATGGGTCGGGCGTTGGTCTTCGGGCACTGAGGCCCACCAGGTGCCTAGCGGTTGGACGCTAGACAGCGCACCGGCCAGCGAAAACTCGGCCACCCAATTGGGTCGGGTTGATATCCAGAAATGCCCCTTGGCCCGGATCACGCCCGGCAGATCACCGTTCAGAACGTCAAGAATACGCTCCGGGACAAAGGGAAGCCGCGCCCGATAGACATAAGACGCCACGCCATATTCTTCCGTCTCCGGCACATGGTCGGCAAATCCATACAGCTCCTTGGCCCACATGGGGTGTTCGTGCGCCTTCTCGAAATCGAAGCGACCTGTGTCGAGGATTTTCCCAGCATCGACCACAGACTGATTGGTTTCGATGATCTCCGCGTCTGCGTTGAGGCTCCGGATGATCTTGCGTGCGGCATCGACCTTTTCTGACCCCGCGTCAGCGACCTTGTTCAGAATGACCACGTCCGCAAATTCGATCTGGTCGGTCAGAAGGTGGACAAGCGTGCGTTCATCTTCCTCTCCCATGGTCTCGCCGCGGTCGCGCAGGAAGTCGTGTGATGAAAAGTCGTTCAACAGGTTCACCGCATCGACAACCGTCACCATCGTGTCCAGTCGCGCAACATCCGAGAGGCTGTCACCAGCCTCATCCCTGAAGTCGAACGTTGCAGCCACCGGCAATGGCTCGGAAATGCCGGTGGATTCGATCAACAGGTAGTCGAAACGTCCTTCGGCAGCCAGGCGACGCACTTCGTCCAAGAGATCGTCACGCAAAGTGCAACAGATGCAGCCATTCGACATCTCGACCAGAGTTTCATTTGTCCGGCTCAATTCCGTGTCCGCGCGCACCAGATCGGCGTCGATGTTTACCTCGGACATGTCATTCACAATTACTGCGACCCGGCGACCGTCGCGATTGTTAAGGACACGGTTCAGCAGCGTGGTTTTTCCTGCTCCGAGAAAACCCGAAAGGACTGTAACCGGAAGACGAGTATCTGACATGCATCACTCCTTTGCCTGACATGCAAGTTACGTAACTTATTAAGTTGCGAATTTAATGCAACAGCAATAGTTACGTTTTGCCTCAGCGAAGACTACTTTGAGCGGGCGACGCGACTGCCCGCCGGTTGCGCTTCAGGTTGAAAGGGGCAGCATCGCCCCGGCAAGATGTCCGAGTGTATACCTGCAACGGTTTGACCACATCGACTGGTGGACCGGCACGCCCTCAACTGGTCATACGTCCGACGTGTGCAAAAGCGCATAGTAGCCGGGCAGGACACCGGCAAAAACCTCGTGCCCCTTTTCTGTGAGGCTCAGCTGCTTTTGGCGCTGGTCGGCGGGTTGCTTGGCGGCGAGGGCAATCAGCCCTTTGTCCATCAGGCTTCCAATCGCTTTGCTCAGCACCGGTTTTGACACGTCCAGCCGCTTGGCGATCTCGGCTGCGGACAGGTTGTCGCGATCAGGTTCCCGGACGATCATCATCAACGACAGAAACTGCGTTTGCGACAATCCATGGTCACGTAAAAAAGCCTCAATGTCTCGCAGCAAGACGCTGGCCGCGCGCAAGCGTTGCAAGACGTCGCGCACCTGGTCGGGTGTTACGCCATCCACCTCTGCCATCACGCCGTCGATCATCTCGCGGCTGGGCAGCTCCTTTAGAAAGAACATCAGGCGTACCGGCGCATCCGCACAATCTCGACCGGGGCGGCCAGCCACTTCTCGTAGTCGGCAAAGACTGTTTTGACGTAGTCCATGTCATAATGCGCATCGAGGGCTGCGTCGTCCGCCCAATGCTCCACAAGGTGTATCGCACCGGTGTCTTCAGCGCCCACGTTCAACTCAAACCGATGACATCCCGGCTCGGCGCGCGTGGCCGCCAGAATACCTTTGATTGCTGCAAGGGCATCTGATTTGTGCTCGGGTTTTGGACGAATAGTGGCAAACAGGCTGAGTTCGGTCATCGTAGACTCCTCATATAGTTAGTATATTAACTATATGGCGGTATGGTGAACAAAGACAAGAGGTCTCGACGCTAAGGGCAGGACGTGTTCCGATTGCCAGTGACGCTCTCACGCTCGCACGACCCGTTGCACCTGTCTGCACTTTGGGTCACGGTCCGACACATGCAGCGTGTAATGATCATCGGACAGCCCGGATCCGGCAAATCGACCCTGGCGCGGCATCTGGGGGACAAGACGTTTCTCCCCGTCATCCATATCGATCACATCCACTGGAAATCCGGATGGGTTGAGCGTGACAGGGCCGAGAAGACGCAGATGACCCTCGACGCCATTGAACGGCCCAAGTGGATCTTCGAGGGCGGACACTCCGTGACGTGGCCCGAGCGGCTGGCTCGGGCCGATACGTTGATCTGGCTCGACCTGCCGTTCGGACGGCGAATGCGCCGCGTGCTATGGCGGTCCCTGCGCTATCTCGGTCAAAGCCGGCCGGACCTGCCCGAAGGCTGCCCGGAACAGTTGGATTGGGAATTCCTGTCCTTCATCTGGCGGACGCGCATCAGCGCCCGCGAAAAGGCACGCGTGCTCTATGAAAACGCACCTCGGGAGAAGACCAGATATCACTTCACGTGCCCCGCCCAGGTCCACAACTTTCTGTCAGACCTTGAAACGGCTCTTGCCATTGGCAACCTCGGCATTCCACACCGCTGATACCATGCGCCTGATCCTTTTGACCTGCCTCACCATGATCGCCTTTGCCGCCAATTCGGTGCTGAACCGTATGGCGGTGGACAGCGGTGCCATCGACCCATCCAGCTTTGCGATGGTCCGCGTTTTTGCCGGGGCGATTGCCCTTTGCATGATCCTGACGGTGCGGGGTGGGGGGCTGCCGATTATGCAACGCGGGCGGCTTGTCGGCGCCACCAGCCTCGCGGCTTACATGATCGGATTCTCGCTGGCGTACGTGACCCTGGACGCGGGCCTTGGCGCACTGATCCTGTTCGGCACCGTACAGGTCAGCATGTTCGGCTGGTCGGCCATACGTGGCGCGCGGCCCACGACGCGTCAGGTGACAGGGGCAAGCATTGCTTTTGCCGGGTTGCTGATTGCCCTCTGGCCCACGGACGGCACGGGCGGAGATTTCGCCGGTGCCCTCTTGATGGTCATCGCTGGACTTGGCTGGGCCGCGTACACCCTTGCGGGCAAAGGGGCAAAGGACCCGCTGCCCGCCACCGCAGCCAACTTTGTCGTTGCCATGCCACTCCTGGCGGTGTTGTTGCTTGGCTCGGGACTGCATGCGGCGCCATCGGGCATTGCGCTCGCCATCTTGTCGGGGGCTGTGACGTCGGGGCTTGGCTATGCCTTATGGTACGCGGTCCTGCCACAGCTTCAGGGTCAGACAGCGGCGGTGGTGCAGCTGAGTGTACCGATCATCGCAATCGCGGGCGGTGCCTTGCTTTTGGGCGAATCCCTGTCGCTCACGCTTGCGCTGTCTGCGGCGCTGGTCATTGGCGGTATCGCCACGGCAGTTACCGCATCAAAGGCTCAATCGGGTCGTAGCTGACACCAGCACCACCAAAGGCAACGGCCCCAAGGCTGTCAGGCTTGTGCGGCACCTGCGACAGTTCTTCTGCCGTCAACCAACGCCGCTCCGTCACGACCGCCTCGGCATCGTGCCACACCTCCGGGCGCAGCGTCCCCGGCACAATGGTGCAGCGAAAGAACACCTCGACCTGATGAAACTGGCTGGGCGGATCATGGTATTCGTTGACCAGACAAGGCGCGCCAACCTCGACTGTCAGCCCTGTTTCTTCATGCACCTCACGCGCCAGGTTGTCGGGCAGACTGCTGCCCACCTCAACCCCGCCTCCGGGAGCGCACATCAACGCGCTTTTGGCCGTGTGCCATGCGTTGACCATCAACAGGCGTTCGTCCTCGACGATCACAGCGCGGACGGCAATGCGGGGGGATTTCGGGCGCATGGGCAAAACCTTTCCAAGGGCGACGACGCGTTATCATTCCATAAGCGGGCGCATGGGGCTATCTCAAGAGTATGAGATGGATTGCCGCCCTTGTTCTGGTTCTGATGGCCGCAAGTGCCCGCGCGGATTGCGTTGTGTTGCTGCACGGGCTTGCCCGGACAGAAACGTCGCTGCTGGTGATGGAACAGGCGCTGCTCACCGACGGATACCGGGTGGTGCGCCCGGGCTATCCGTCGACCAATGAAACGGTCGAGACTCTGGCACGGGATGTTGTGCCCAAAGCCATCGAAACCTGTGGCAACGACACCGTGCACTTCGTCACGCATTCGATGGGTGGTATTCTCGTGCGCTATTGGTTCGCAAACCACTTCGTGCCCCCCAATCTTGGACGTGTCGTAATGCTGGCCCCACCCAACAGGGGCAGCGAAGTGGTGGATGAGCTGGGAGATCTAGAGGCGTTTGGCTGGTTCAACGGCCCCGCGGGTCGGCAACTGGGCACAGGTGAGGACAGCCTTCCGCGCAGTTTGCCCGCCGTCACGTACCCGGTGGGCATCATCGCTGGCGAGCAATCCCTCAATCCGTATTTCTCGTCACTCTTGCCGGGGCGGGATGATGGAAAGGTGTCGGTGGTGGCCACCCCGGTGGCGGGTATGGCCGATCACATCGTGCTGCCTGTCACCCACACCTTCATGATGAACAACCCAAATGTCATCGCGCAGGTACTGACCTTCCTTGACAACGGCGTCTTTGACCGCGAACTGCGCTGGATTGATGCCGTGCTGGAACAGTTGGGATGTCCGGACGGAGATTGCCTGCAAGGACGCGATGATGCTGAAAATTGATCTGGTTGGCGGTGCGGTTCTGCAGCCCTCCGGACTGGAAACCGCCCGCCTGTCGATGGCCGATGGCGTTGTGGTCGATGCGCCTACGGGCCGGTCGGTCGATCTGAGGGGTTACCGCATCCTGCCCGGCATCATCGACGTGCATGGCGACGGGTTCGAACGGCACATGGCCCCACGTCGCGGCGCGATGAAGCAGATGAACGAAGGGATCGTGGCCGCCGAGGCCGAGATCGCGGCCAACGGCATCACCACCGCCGTCTTGGCCCAGTTCATCAGTTGGGAAGGCGGGTTGCGCAGCCTCGACTTTGCCGAGCAGGTCTTCAACGCCATGATCGCCACACGCGGCGACGTGGTGACGGATCTGCGCCCGCAACTGCGCTTCGAAACCCATATGCTCGACCTCTATGCGGAGCTGCCGCAACGCATTGCAGACTGGCAGGTGGGCTATGTCGTGTTCAACGATCATCTGCCGCATGACCGACTGGCCGAGGGACGCAAACCGCCGCGCCTGACGGGGCAAGCGCTCAAGGCCGGACGGAACCCGGATGTCCACTTCCAGATGCTGCTGGACCTGCATGCGCGCGGCGACGAGGTGCCCAAGGCACTTGATACACTATGTGCGCAGCTTCGGCAGCAAGGCATCCAAATCGGCAGTCACGATGACCATACCAGTGATCAGCGCACCACGTGGCGCACCCGTGGGGCCACAGTCGCCGAGTTCCCCGAAACAGCTGAGGCGGCGGAGGCCGCGCATACCGCGGGCGACCTCGTCGTTCTGGGATCACCCAATGTCGTGCGGGGCGGATCGCACAAGGGCAATGCCTCCGCGCTTGATCTGATCACCATGGAGGTCTGCGACGCAATCGCGTCTGACTACCACTACCCGTCGCCGCGCCGCGCCGCGCTGATGCTGGCCAAAAGTGGGGTGATGGATTTGGCCGGGGCCTGGGCGCTTGTGTCATCTGGCCCGGCAAAGGTGCTGGGGCTCACGGATCGCGGGACGCTTTCACCAAGCAAGCGGGCGGATATCGTGATCCTCGATGAAACAGACCGCGTGGCCGCCACGCTGTCGGGTGGGCGGGTGAGCTACATGTCTGGCGACATCGCGCAACGCTTCGTGGCAGCGGCCTAGCCGACCACCCGGTTCACATGGCCCATCTTGCGGCCCGGACGGGCCTCTGCCTTGCCATAGAGATGCACGGCGGTGCCTGCCTCGGCGGCCAGTGCCGGAACCCGATCCACATCATCCCCGATCAGGTTTTCCATGACGACATCTGAATGACGCTGCCCATCTCCCAGCGGCCAGCCCGCAATTGCGCGGATGTGCTGCTCAAATTGATCCACAACGCACCCGTTCTGGGTCCAGTGACCTGAGTTGTGCACACGCGGCGCAATCTCGTTCACGATCAGACCCTGAGCAGTGACAAACAACTCAACGCCCAGCACGCCTACATAATCCAGTGCATTCAGGATGTTGGCAGCCAGCAAGACCGCGTCGGTGCGTTGGCTGACACTCAGGCGGGCAGGAACGGTGGTGGTGTGCAGGATACCATCCTTGTGCACGTTTTCGCCGGGATCGAAGCAGGCCACAGCCCCGTCCAGCCCACGGGCCGCGATGACGGACACCTCGTGGCTGAATTCGACAAAGCCTTCCAGGATCGCAGGCGCCTCGTTCATCTCGGCGAGTGCGGCCTCTGCACTCGCTGCATCCATGATACGGGCCTGCCCCTTGCCATCATAACCAAAGCGACGGGTTTTCAGGATCGCCGGTGTGCCGATATCGGCAATCGCCTTGGTCAGCGCGTCCACATTGGGAATGTCGGCGTAGGGAGCAGTCTTCAGCCCCAGACCGGTCAGAAAGTCCTTTTCCACCAAACGATCCTGGCTCACCCGCAGCGCTTCGCGGCCCGGGCGGATCGGCACGTGGTCCTCAAGGGCGTCCAGCGTCAGTGTGGGTATGTTCTCGAACTCGTAGGTGACTGCATCAACCGTTGTGGCAAAGGCGTAAAGGGCGTCGTTGTCCTCGTAGGGGGCCGTTGTCACCATATGGGCGACATCACCCGCTGGTGGTTGGACAGACGGGTCAAAGATATGCGTGCGAAAGCCCAATCGGCTTGCAGCAACGGACAGCATACGGCCCAATTGGCCACCGCCCAGAATGCCAATGGTCGATCCCGGCGCCAGTGGCTCAGTCATCACTCGGCACCTCTGGGATGGATGCGGACAGGGCGTCGCGCCACGCCTCCAACCGCTCGGCCAAGGCCACATCCGACACGGCCAGAATACCCGCGGCCATCAGCCCTGCATTGGCCGCACCGGCGGCACCGATTGCCATGGTCGCCACCGGAAAACCGCGCGGCATCTGCAGGATGGAATACAGGCTATCAACCCCGCTCAGCGCCTTGGTCTGGACCGGGACACCAATCACAGGCACGCGGGTCTTTGACGCCATCATGCCGGGCAGATGCGCCGCACCGCCAGCGCCCGCAATGATCACCTTCAATCCCCGGTCCACAGCCGTCTTGCCGTAATCCCAAAGCCGATCCGGTGTCCGGTGGGCGGACACGATGCGTGCCTCATACGGCACCTCCAGCGCATCCAGCATCTCGGCAGCTTCACGCATGGTGGGCCAGTCCGACTGGCTGCCCATGATGATGCCAACGGGGGGAGGGGTGTCTGTCATCTCTATTCGCCCTGCGGTCAGAAAGCGCGCACTATAGCCAGATCGCGGCGCGGGGCAATGGCGGCGCGGCGGGTTTCATTTGACATGATGCTGCACTGCGGCGACGCTCGATGTATTGAGATCAGGAGATTGCAAAATGATGACCCCATTTGACGTCTGGGCGCCAATGTTCCGGGCCCCGTTTTCCAGCGATGTGACACAGGAAATCGTGCCGCGCATATTGTCCCCGGACATTGCGGGCAGTGCCGAGATTGAGGCCAAGATCCAGACAGACGTGGCCAGCTACGGCACGCAACTGGGCAAGGTTCTCGAAGCACTGCAAACCCTCGCGGCAGCCACCAAGACGGACCTGCCCGAAATCGACAAACTTGTGACCCAGATCGAAGACCTGAAGGATCAAAGCAGGGACACGATCCGAGCGGATGCCGAACGCGCTCTGGCACGGCTCAAGTCGGTGGACGAGGACGGCTGGCGCAGCCTCACGCGCGGCGACTAGGGATCAGGCGATGATATCGGGGGTCAAGCGATCCTCGATGATCGCGATCTTATCCTTCAGCATCAGCTTTTTCTTCTTCAGGCGCTGTATGGTCAGTTGGTCGCCAGTGGCCTTTTCCTGCAAGGCATGAATGGCCTCGTCCAGATCACGATGCTCGCGCTTGAACACTTCCAGTTCAACGCGCAATACCTCGTCGGTCTTCATCGAGATATCAGAAGGGGCATTCATGACGCGATTCCAAGCAATTGCAGAGGCTTTAATATAATCACAACCCTGCGATACGCCTAGACCTTGTTCCCAACAAGGTTTCTGCCCATATTTATACCATCCGCTGCCGCATCAGGGGCGGATACAGACTGTCGCTTGACCAAAAGGACGTGTCGCATGACGAAGATGACCCTTGCCTCGTACCCACACATGCTGGGATTCGAGCAACTTGAACGGCTGCTGGAACGCACAGCCAAAAGCTCTGAAGGCTACCCGCCGTTCAATATCGAACAGACATCTGACTATTCCTATCGCATCACGCTGGCCGTGGCCGGTTTTGCGGAAAATGATCTCTCGATCACGGTGGAAGATCGCCAGCTGGTGATCCGGGGACGGCAAGCAGAAGACACCGAAGAACGGGTTTTTCTGCACCGTGGTATTGCCGCACGTCAGTTCCAGCGCAGTTTTGTCCTCGCTGACGGCGTTGAAGTGGGCGAAGCCATCATGGAAAACGGCCTGCTTCACGTGGACCTCACCCGGTCCAAACCGGAAACAATCGTCCAGACGATCAACATCAGGAAAGGATAAGTCATGAACACGCCTTATGATTTGAACGCCGATGTGGGCCGGATGGTCTATGTAAAGGCCATTGACGTCGATGCGTTGCCACAAGAGGTACAGGATCAGGCCGAAGGGCTGGATCAGCTCTTTGCCGTGCACGATGCCGAAGGGCAGCAGCTGGCGCTTGTTGCCGACCGCAAGCTAGCGTTTGCGCTGGCGCGTCAGCACGACTACGCACCCCAACCATTGCATTGATGACAAAGCCGCTCTGGCCACTGCCAATAGCCAACGGCACGCCGTCCTGCTCCGTATTGCGCGGACTTCACTTTGGTGACCAGACAACCCACCTGTGATCGCTGGGAAGGCCAGCGATCAAATCGCCGTGCAATCAATTGCATTGCATCCGTCAACCGCAGGCTAACTGTAACGCATTGGTCCCCTGTTAAGGGGACGTCTTGGACAACAGTTCAATAAGACACTTGCGCATGACCTCGCGCCCATTCTCGCCGAGCACGTCCGCGATCTCGTTTTCTATTCCGCGGATCTGACTCGCTGCTATCGTGCGCCACCGCTGCCCCTTGTCGATGATCGACACAATCTTGTCCCGTTTACTGCCGTGAAGCGGGTCAACGGACAGCATTTTCTGTGCCACACGACGATCGACAGACTGCTTCCCGGCCGAGCGTTCCCTTCCCAACCCGTGCTAGAGCATCGGGGGTCGCCAGAAACACCTGGAGAGTGGCTGGGTGTTGGCTCAACCTGTCACCGCAAGTCGTTGAAAACGCGCTCCAAGACCGCACAGGGCCGTGGCCGCTGCAAAGACAATCGCTGGAAACAAAAGTGCCATCGCGGCAGCCTCAGCTGTCGTGGCCTGCGGGTTTCCAAGGTACAGACCACCAACGATGGCGATACTAAGGGTGATACCGATCTGCTGCCCGGTTTGAATGACGCCGGACGCTGCGCCGGCAAACTCCTTTGGCGCAAGCGCCAGCGTGTTCGACATGAGAGAAACATTGCTCAGCCCCATACCAAACCCGATCATCGATAGGGGCAACAGCAGGGACCAGACCCTGATGCCGTCGCCAAAGGTCCAGAAGGCCAGGATGACCATAACAACACCGCCGCCGGTCAAGGCCGATCCAAGGCAGGGCAGCGTCCACCGGTTTGCCGGTGCGATGCGCCCGGCAACGGCTGCTCCCATGGCGGCGAATAATGGATGCGCGACCAATGCAACAGCGACCGCCCCAGGCGACAATTGCGGGCCCGCCTGCAAGGCCAGGGCCAAAAGGAACGGAACCCCCGTGATGCCGCAAAAGACCAAGAGGATCATCGCAGCTCCTTGCAGAAAGGGGCGGGACAGTAACAACGCACCGGGCAACAACGGCTCGACATCGCGACGCATGTGATACAGTTGGTTGCGCGCCACATAGGCCAGGACCAGCAAGCTGAGCGGCGGCATGGCCATGATCCAGATGGGCCACCCAAACGCCCGGCCTTGCACGGCGGCATAAACCAATCCCGTGACGGCTAGCGCGACCAGTGCACCGTTCCGGACGTCAAGCTTCTTCAAAGCCCCGGTGGCGTCACGGGCCCCAAACACAGCGACGACAGCAGCTGACAGAATGCAGGGTGGTAGTGCCGCAAGGAAAACCATGCGCCAGCCCAGATCAAAGGGATCGATGGTCAGGATCAGACCACCGACAATCGGTCCTGTGATTGCCCCCAGCGCGCTTACCAAGCCGAAATACCCAACCGCGCGCCGCCTTTGCGCTGGTGGCAAGATCACCTGGGTCAGGGCGAGGACCTGCGGCATCATGGTCGCCGCGCCAATACCTTGACAGGTGCGGGCAACGATCAGGGTTGCGATGTGCTGCGCGGTGCCAGCCACAAGCCCGCCGACGGCAAATGCAAGAATGCCGATCAGAAAAAGGCGGCGGCGCCCCAAGACGTCGCCAAACCGTCCCAATGGCAAAAGCAACGCGGCAAATGGCACCAGATAGGCCAGCAAGATCCACTGGGATTGCGTACCCGTCGCACCAAGGTCCCGCGCAATGTGCGGCACGGCGAGGTTCACCACCGTTACGTCCAGCAAGGACACAAAGGCTGCAAGCAAAAGGGCCCAAACGGCGATCCATTGGATCCTTGTCGCAGACGGGGATGCGGTGCGAGGCATTGACATGACGGCAGTCCACCTGTGAGTGATTCATGTGACTTTTAGTGTCACATGAATGAGTGAGTCAATCTCTCGTGATAACAATTGTCACAAGACGCGAGGCCGGATATGTGTGCGTCATGAGAACAGACAACCGGCTCCCACGGGTGCTGCACATACTGCTGCATCTCGACGAGATTGATGAGCCAGTGACATCCGAACGCATGGGCGAGATGTTCGGATTGGATGCGTCACTGGTGCGACGCACGATGGGCGGACTGCGCCAGCACGGCCTTGTGACATCGACCAAGGGACACGGCGGTGGCTGGCACCTGCAACGCCCGCTGACTGACATCAGTCTGATGGATGTCTACATCGCGCTTGGCTCACCCAGTGTTTTTGCCATCGGCGCACCAGAGCCTTCCTCGCCCTGTCTGCTGGAACATGCCGCAAGCGATGCGACAAGGGCCGCAATGGGCGCGGCCAGGCAGGTGTTCGAAAATGAACTCAGCCGCGTTTCCGTTTCCGACCTTGCCCGGAACGCCCGGATTTGACTCGCTTAACACCCGTCTAGCAGGGCCCGCAGCAACCACGCCTTCGACTTGACCTTGTGTCCAAGCAATGCGCTGTTCGGGCCGTGACAGCGCGGCGCAATGTGAAAGGGGCAGAGCATGAGTTTTGATGTCGATTGGGTGGACGCATTCACCGATCAGGCCTTTGGTGGCAATGGCTGTGCCGTGGTACATGGCGGCGCTGGGCTGGACGACGCGACGTGCATGGCCTTTGTGCGCGAAACCTCTCTGGTGGAATGCACCTTCACGGGCGCGTCCGACGTGGCCGACATTCGCGTCCGCTATTTCCTGGCCAGCCGTGAAATCCCATTTGCCGGTCACCCAACGGTGGCCACGGTCGCGGCGTTGCGCCACCGCGATCTGATCACGGATGGTTCCCTGACCCTCGAAACTGACGCCGGGATCATCCCGGTCGAGGTGGACGGTATGTCCGTTCGCATGACGCAAGTGGCCCCCACATACGGTGTGCGCCCCGATCCTGTTTTGGTCGCAGCCGTTGGTGGTTTGCCCGAGGATGCAATTGTCCATCCCCCGCGTGTTGTCTCGATCGGATTGCCCTTCACGATCACTCTGCTCAAGGACCGTGCCACGCTGGAACAGGCCCGCTTCGACATGGATGCTTTCCAGACCTATCTCGATGCGCTGGGCGTGCATGGCACAGATGTGATGGAGCCGTTCTGGTGCACACTCGACGGCGCGACCGAGGCCGGTGACACCTTTGCCCGCCTGCTCATGGCACCACCCAGCCCGCCTGAAGACCCCTTTACAGGTTCCGCCACAGGGGCCATGGCGGCCTATCTCTGGTCCGAGGGATTGATCAAAGAGCCTAGCTTCACAGCGGAACAGGGGCACGGTCTGGGCCGTCCCGGACAGGCACGGGTGGTCGTACAAGGGGCCCGTGACGCCATCACCGGGGTGGTCGTGGAAGGGCAGGCGCATATCCTGATGAGCGGCCGCCTGCACCTCTAGCGCGCCCCGGTAAGGCGCATCCTGATGCGCCGCCCGCCTTCATCGGGCAGTGTGCCATTTGCATGGTTAACATCTGGCAATCGCACCGCGCGCCGCGCAAGCACCTGATTTTCCTGACGGAACACAGAATACTAAACATGGCCTGATGGCATCGCACAGGCTGTCCCCGCGGGGACAAAACGACAAAGGCGCACCAGATAGGTGCGCCTTACGACTTTCTAGTAAGGCGGAGGTGTCCTCCGCCCCGCCTTATTGAGCCGCGATCAGCCCCATGCTTTCCAGCTTCAGGATGACCTGGTGGGCGCAGTTGTCCACCTCCACATTCTCGGTCTCGACGCTCAGTTCAGGATTTGCCGGCACGTCATAGGGGTCAGAGATGCCGGTGAATTCCTTGATCTTGCCTTCACGCGCCAGCTTGTACAGACCCTTGCGGTCGCGGCGTTCGCATTCCTCGATTGAGGTGGCAACGTGCACTTCGACAAAGGCACCAAACTGCTCGATATCCTCGCGCACGGCCCGGCGGGTCGTCGCGTAGGGGGCAATGGGCGCACAGATCGCGATACCGCCGTTCTTGGTGATCTCGGACGCGACATAGCCGATGCGGCGGATGTTGAGGTCGCGGTGCTCTTTCGAAAAGCCCAGTTCCGAGGACAGGTTTTTCCGTACGATGTCGCCATCCAGCAGCGTCACGGGACGGCCACCCATCTCCATCAGCTTGACCATCAGGGCGTTTGCAATGGTCGACTTGCCCGAGCCGGAAAAGCCGGTGAAGAACACGGTAAAGCCCTGCTGCGAGCGTGGCGGCTTGGTGCGACGCAGTTCCCTGACAACTTCCGGAAAGCTGAACCACTCGGGGATCTCAAGGCCTTCGGACAGACGGCGGCGCAGCTCGGTGCCCGAGATGTTCAGGATGGTGACATTGTCCTTGTCGGCAATCTCGTCATTGGGTTCATACTGGGCGCGCTCCTGCACATAGACCATGTGTTTGAAGTCGACCATTTCGATGCCCATCTCCTCCTGATGATCGCGGAACAGGTCCTGCGCGTCATAGGGGCCATAGAAATCCTCACCGGCCGAGTTCTTGCCGGGGCCTGCGTGATCGCGACCGACGATGAAGTGGGTGCAGCCGTGGTTCTTGCGGATCAGGCCGTGCCAGACTGCTTCACGCGGGCCCGCCATACGCATGGCCAGGTTCAGCAGGGACATGGACGTGGTCGATGCCGGGTACTTGTCCAGCACCGCCTCGTAGCAGCGCACGCGGGTGAAATGGTCCACGTCGCCCGGCTTGGTCAGACCCACAACGGGGTGGATCAGCAGGTTGGCCTGGGCCTCACGGGCGGCGCGGAAGGTCAGCTCCTGATGCGCGCGGTGCAACGGATTGCGAGTCTGGAAAGCCACAACCTTGCGCCAACCCATCTTGCGGAAATAGGCGCGCAGCTCGTTTGGCGTGTCGCGGCGACCGCGGAAATCATAGTGCACGGGCTGTTGGATGCCGGTGATCGGACCGCCAAGATAGATCTCGCCCGCGGTGTTGTGCAGGTAGTTCACGGCCGGATGGGCGCTGTCATCGGCGCCAAAGACTTTCTCGGCCTCGTGGCTCTTATTGGGGGTCCAGCGGTCGGTCACCGTCATGGTGGCGAGGATCACGCCTTCCTGATCGCGCAAGGCGATGTCCTGACCGATTTCCAGACCGTCTGCGAATTTCTCGTTTACATCCAACGTGATAGGGATGGGCCACAGCGCTCCGTCCGTGGTGCGCATGGTGTCCACAACGCTGTTGTAGTCCGCCTCGGACAAAAACCCTTTGAGCGGGTTGAACCCGCCATTCATCAACAGTTCAAGATCGCAGATCTGGCGCGGCGTCAGATCCCAGCTGACAAGCTCAGCCGCATCCATCTTCAGCTTTTGCGCGCTGTCATATGAAACATACAGCTCGGGGATCGGAGCAAGGTTATTTTCCATCAATTTGGTCCTGTGTTTCAGGGGGTTTAACCCGGACGTGGTGCCGGTCAGTTCAGCAAAAAGTGCGTCGTATTCCGCGAACTTGCGGGCAAGGAATTGATCGGTGAGCCTGTTCTTTTCGGCGGCTCCCCGCGTTGTGAGCGCATAGGAAAAGCGCTGCCGCTTGTCCGGGCCATCCATGTCGTTCACCTGAACAAAGCCCGCATCGGTGGCCCGCCGCAAAAGCGTGTTGAGGCGTCCAAGGGACACGCCAATCTCTTGCGCCATAGTGCGTTGCGTGACACCAGAGGCTTGGTCCAGCTGCCGCAACAGGCGGAACAACTGGTCGTCGCTTTCCGGTGTTGATTTGGGTGCGGCTGACATCACATGCATTCGGTTGCGTTCACGCGTGAACACATTTCACAAAAAGTTTGTTCACGAAAGAACAAACTTTGACAATGCGCGGATTTCCGCAGTTGTGGTAAATGCGTAACGGCCCTGTGAGCGGCGTCAAGCGTGTCAGGCAGGCGCGGCAACCCACAGCGCAAGGGCGCCGATATCTGTTGCATTGGACAGGGGGACCGCCTCCAGCGGGGCCTCGCGCCCGCGCAGAGACAAGGACACCACCACATCCTCAGGCGCGTCCAGACCTGCGGCGTGCAGCGTATCCATCGACACAAGCACTTGTGCGCCGCGGGCCTTTGTTTCGCTTTCCAGACGTGACGCAATGTTCACCGTGTCTCCGATCAGCGTGCGGGGGGCGTGCCCTGCGGCGCCGATTTCACCCAACACGACGTTGCCCAGATGCACGCCAATCCCGATGGCCACCGGCGCACTGCCTTCGCTGTCCAGTCGTTCATTGAAGTCTGCAAGGGCTTTGCCGATACCCTCAACCGCTTGAATGGCCGAGCGGGCGGATATCTCGGCCGTCGCGGTTTCGAACACCGCCATCAGCCCATCGCCCATATACTTGTCCACTGTCCCGCCAGCGGCATTTATGGGGGGCACAATCTCGTCAAAAAAGCGGTTCAGCAAATGCACGACGTCATAGGGCAATTGCCCATCCGTCCGGGCCGTGAACCCGCGCATGTCCAGAAACAGAACGGCCAGCTGCGCCTCTTTGCCTTGGCTGGCATGGGCGCGCCCGCGTTTGCCATCGCGGTCAAAGACGCGGAACACCCGAACCGAGCTTGTGGGACGCACCTGGCAGGCCAGCCGCGCATTGGGTGGCGCGTTCACGGCGATCAGGCTGCGTTGTTCTGCCTCTGACGGGGGAGGCAGGTCTTCCAGCCCTTCCTCGACAATCACACGGCAGGTCGTGCATCGACCCCGTCCACCACACAAAGCCGTATGGGTGACGCCGCTGCTGCGGGAGGTTTCAAGAATGGTCTGACCGCGTGGTGCCCGCACACTGGGCCCGTCCACGTAATGGATGCGGATGGGGCGGGCGATGGCCGCGAGCGCGCGGCGCGCCAGAAAAGCCGCGGTCGCAAGGCCCAGAATGGCCCAGACCGCCAGCGTCATTCTGTTGGAAGCGTTGGCGAGGGCCGCGAACCCCTCTGCGTCGGGCCAGTTCCATGCCGCATGCGCCACCTCTTCTGCGCGTGGATTGCTGAGCAATCCGTCGATCGTGCGGGCAAAGGTGACGTATCCGACCAGGGCCAGCGTCGGCAAAGTGACTGCGATGCCGATCAGCCAAGGGATGGCCCGTTGCCACCAGGATGTCAGGCGCAGCCACATGTGCAGGCCGATCACGCCATGGCTCCACGCCACGATCAAAAGCACGGCTTGCGCCCAGCCGTCTGTCGTGTCCCACAGTAGCCGGGTAATGTATCCGAACATTGTTGTGACGCCGAGCATCTCGTGCGCGGCGCGTGTGTAGATCAGGTGATCCACCAACATGATGGGGATCAAGAGGCCCAGTACGATCTGCACCCATTCGCTCAGCGGCATTCGCAATGTGCGCGCTGCGACCACCTTGCCCAGCGACAGGAACATATGTGCGAGAAAGGCCGATATGATGATGACCGTGCCCACAGCCGACCGGGTCACCCAAAGGCGTGCGGCCTGAAACGTGTCAAAGGCCGTGGGTGAAATCAGGATCGTTGCGAGGTTCAGGATGTGCAAGGTCAGATAGAGCATCAGGATCAGGCCACTGAAGATCCTGATCCGTGTTGCCAAACTGCCGCGCCAGATCGCGTGCGCCATGACTGCCCTTTATGTCTCTCGTTTGATGCAAGGTGACCGGGGTGGTGTCTGTGGTCAAGGCGTTGCGCAGTGGTTGCGTTGCGCACCCGGGCTGCCGCGCTAGGATGCATGTGCAGCAGAATGGATGCAGGCAACAGATGATTTTTGATGAACATGCGGTGCGCACTGCTCTCCACAAGGCCTGGTCCTTGCAAACAGCCGTGCAATGGAAGGCACACAATCCGGCGTTGGGACAATGCAATGTCACAGCTGCGGTGATTTACGATATGTTTGGTGGAGACGTGCTGCGCACGCGGCTGCCAGGGGTTTGGCACTACTACAACCGAATCCGTGGCGAGCGGTATGATCTTACTGACAGCCAGTTCATAGCACCGGGGGCCCTATTTGCGGCCCCCGACGCTTATGCAGATGAACTGTCTTCTGTGAGTGCCGCAATGACCGGAATCCCGCAGCGGGAATACCATGCATTGAAGCAGGCCTTGGAGAAGGCGCTGGATACGCCTTAGTGTATTTGTTTACTCAGCCGCCAGTTCCTCGGCACTGTTTTCGGTTTCTGCGATGAAGCGTTCGGCCTCAAGCGCGGCCTGACAACCCATGCCAGCAGAGGTGATCGCCTGGCGGTATTGCCAGTCGGTAATGTCGCCCGCGGCGAACACACCCGGGATCGAGGTTTCGGTGCTGTCGGGCTTGGTGACAACGTAGCCGCCCATATGGGTTTCCAGCACGTCCTTAACCAACTCGTTGGCAGGGGCATGGCCGATGGCGACAAAGACGCCCTTGGCGGGGATGTCGGTGATCTCGCCCGTTTGCACGTTCTTGACCTTCACGCCCTCGACCCCCAGCGGGCTGTCGGTGCCATAGACCTCTTCCAGCTGGTGGAACCACAGCGGTTCGATCTTGGGGTTCTTGAACAGGCGGTCCTGCAGAATCTTTTCGGCCCGCAGCTCGTCCCGGCGGTGGACCAACGTGACCTTGGAGGCGAAGTTGGTCAGGAACAGCGCTTCTTCGACGGCCGTGTTGCCACCGCCGATCACGACGATCTCCTGCCCGCGATAGAAGAACCCGTCACAGGTGGCACAGGCCGAGACGCCAAAGCCTTTGAATTTTTCCTCGGACGGCAGACCCAGCCATTTGGCGCGGGCGCCGGTGGCGAGGATGACGCTGTCCGCCACGTATTCGGTGCCGCTGTCGGATTGGGCGACGAAGGGGCGTTTGGACCAGTCGACGGACGTGATGATGTCGCCGATGACCTCGGTGCCCATCGCCTTGGCGTGTTCCTGCATGCGGATCATCAGGTCGGGGCCCTGAACCTCGGTATCCCCGGGCCAGTTCTCGACCTCGGTGGTGGTGGTCAACTGGCCGCCGGGCTCGATCCCTTGCACAAGGATCGGGTTCAGCATGGCGCGGCTGGCATAGACCCCTGCCGTGTATCCCGCAGGACCCGAGCCGATAATCAGAACCTTGGTGCGCTTCGTCTCAGCCATTTTGACCCCCGTCTGGTGTTTGAAAGCCTGTCTGATATAGACGCCGGACGCACAGGATTGAACCCAGGAAATGGGCAGCCGGGTTGCAGCTGACGCAACGCGCCATTTCGGAAAATTGCGCAATCGTGAAACATTATTGCGCGTCCCTGCGGGCGTGTTATAACAACCGCAAAATCACGGGGGCTTTGATGGCGAGCACGCGACTCGATCCGATTGACCGGAAAATTCTGGCAGAACTGCAGGCCGATGGTCGCATGACCAATGTCGAACTTGCGAAACGAGTCGGTATCTCTGCGCCGCCCTGCCTGCGCCGTGTGCGTACGCTTGAGGAAAGCGGCTACATCCGTGGCTACCATGCGGATGTGGACAGCCACGAGCTGGGGTTCGAGGTGCAGGTCTTTGCCAATGTGGGGCTGGCCAGCCAGGCCGAGGCCGATCTGAGCGCCTTTGAAGACAAGTGCCGTGCGTGGCCGCTGGTTCGCGAATGCCACATGTTGAATGGCGAGGTCGACTTTATCCTGAAATGCGTGGCCCCCGACCTGTCCAGCTTTCAAAGCTTTCTGACGGGCGAGTTGTTGACGACGCCGAACGTAGCCTCGGTCAAGACGTCGCTGGTGATCCGGCAGGCCAAGGATTCTCCCGGCGTGCCGTTCGATGTGTTGGAAGAGCGGTTGGCGAAATCAGCCTGAGCGCCCCAACCTTTGCGGTCAACTGCTGACGCTGTCCCGTTCCGGGGCACGCGGATGGGCCAGTGGCCCAAAATCCGTCACGCGTGAGATGTGGGGGAACATCGACAGGAACAGGTCGCGTTGCGCATGCGTCACCTGCCGCGTGGCGTTCATACCCGGATGGAAGGTTTCGGCTGCGATTCCTCCGACATCCACAGCCGCGTGGCGCGTCAGGCAGATGTGGAACAGGCGAATGGGGGTCGGTGGAACGACTTCGATGACATTGACGTTGTCCACGAACTTCGACGCAGGCGTCAGCAGGGGTTCGCCACCGGTTGTGCCGCGCAGATGCGCTGGTGTTTGCAGCAGTCGCGCGCCGGGACCCACGGTCAGGAATGAACTTGGGCGCTGCTGACCAAAGCTGTCCGCCATGACCCGGATCAGCGGAATGCGGCGCCCCATATCCGATGGCACAAAAGTTGACGACCCGATCCAAATGACCTGCGCCGGATCACCGGATGAGGTGTTCAGCCAATCACCCGGCTGCAAATCCTCGATCGCAATACCGCCGTTGGGGCTGGACAACACCACACCACGCGCAAAGGCCGAGAAGGCGGATTCAAACAGCGGCAGGGCCGGGGCCTTGAACGTGCCGATGCTGCGCGACCCGTCGGCGCGCAGTGCCGCAACCTCGAATGTGCGGAGTGGAGTATGGTCAGGCCGAGCCATGGGCGTCGCAAATAGTTCTTCAATTGCGCGCGGGGCGCGCAGGGCAGCAGGGGACGTCATATATAAAAAGTAACCTCGTAGTACCAGTCACATCCGTATCGGCCCCCACCGACGACGACAGACGGAACGCGTCCTTGTGTCAAGTTTATGAGGTTTAATTCTTAAAATTGCCGCAAATTGTCAAAGAATCGGGGATATAAACCAAGAACGGCGCACCAATGGCGCGCCGCTCAAGACATTGTTCACACGAAACGGGGCAGCTCTGCCACAATTCGATTCGCCTCTCAGGCAGACTTGCGCATCTCCGATGCGGCCTTGCGCTTGGCGACAAAAGCCGCGCGACGTTTGCCCCGCGCCCACGGCATTTGTGGTGCATCTTGCTTGGCGGCGTCGGTCACCGATTTGATGAAGCGTGCGTTTGTCATGGTCTGTCCTCTGCTCAATGCTCTGGGTCTGTTGCCCGTTGAGAAACAGAATGGCGGTGCAATCGGGCATGTTTGGGGCCAATGGAAACAATTCTCAGAAAATTTCAAAGACCCGGATGCGCAATTGTGGCGGGTCTGGAACGCCTGTGTTTGTTGCCTGATTGACGCTTGATTGGTCCCGATCTGGAAACAATGGGACAGCAGGGTGGCAAGGTCCGCCCGATTTGTGCCCCAATCACAGAACGATGGTGGAAATCAGACGCCCGTAATCGGGGTCCTTTTCATGTACGGACCGTCGATAGGAATAGAACCGGTCAGGATCGAAATAGGTGCAATGCCGGGTCCATTCTGCCGATGCGATACCTGCCGCGCGCAGGCGCATCAGCCCGTATCCCGGAAGGTCGAAATGCATCCGATCCCCGTCGCCGCCCGCGAAAAA
>NZ_JBYNDP010000069.1:0-21885 GCF_059783535.1 Tateyamaria sp.
GGTCGGACATTTTCCGGGTGATTCTGCTGGTCGCTTTCCCGGCCATCACGCTGTTTCTGATCCCCTGACACGCAACGTTCGGTGGCCCGAGCGGCGGGTTTTGCCTGACACGGGCGTTAATGCCATGAAAACAAGGGCGATGGGCTTGTCACCATCCGTACACCCCCTGTGCACCCCCCGTACACCGGCTTGAGCGTTTTCGGCGCGTCGCGCGGAGTTAAGGCCGCGTGCGGTGCGTTAACCTTAATGGGTCGTTAAGGGCGGGCTTGCCGGAATGGGAGAGGTATGCTTGGATAGTTATGTAGCATAACTAAAGGGGCGTGCATGCCGGATTTAGTGGTGGATGTTCAGGAGGCGGTTGCGGTTCTGACGCTCAATCGCCCGGAGAAGCGCAACGCCATGTCTGACGGGCTTTTGGCCGAGATCGATGCGTTCTTTTCCGCGCCGCCAGAGGGTGTGCGTGTTGCCGTCCTAACGGGGGCGGGCGGGCATTATTGTGCCGGTCTGGACCTGTCGGAGCATGTGGCGCGCGATGCCGAAGGCACCTTGCACCATTCGCGCGGATGGCATGCGCTGATGGACAAGGTGCAGGGATCTGGCCTGCCTGTTGTTTCGGCCATGACGGGCGCGGTGATTGGCGGTGGGTTGGAGTTGGCCACGTCGACCCATGTGCGGATTGCTGAGCCTGATTGTATCTTCCAGCTGCCCGAGGGGCGGCGCGGGATCTTTGTCGGGGGAGGGGCGACAGTGCGGGTTGGGCGTATCCTTGGGCCCGACCGGATGACCGAGATGATGCTGACCGGGCGCAAATACGGAACGGACGAGGCGGTGGCGCTGGGACTGGCGCATTACGCGGTTGGCCCAGGTGAGGCGCTGCCGCGCGCCTTGGAGATTGCGGCGCAGATCGCCGGGAATGCGCCATTGTCGAACTACATGATGATTCAAGGGATTGCGCGGATTGCAGACATGTCGCGGCAGGACGGGCTGTTTGTTGAAAGCTTGGCCACGGCGTTGTCTCAGACTTCGCCCGATGCTGTCGAAGGTCTGGCAGCCTTTCTTGAAAAACGCAGCCCGAGGTTTCGGTGATGGAAAAGCCAAAGGAGAAGCCCGCGGATGGCGCGTCGGACGCAGCGCTGCGTGATTTTGTTGGCTATAACATGAAACGCGCTTTCAATGTGTTGCAGGCGGATCTGGCGCGGACGTTGGAACCGTTCGGGCTGCGCATGCTGACCTTTTCTGCCCTGTCGATGATTGTTGAGAACCCGGGCCTGCGCCCCAGTCAGCTGGCCGAGGCGCTGTCTGTGGAGCGGGCGAATGTAGTGGTCTATGTGGACCAGCTGGAAGAGGCGGGATGGGTGACGCGTGCGCCGAGCGAGACGGATCGCCGGGCCTATGCCTTGCAATGCACGTTGGCGGGGCGGCAAGTCTACGAAAAAGCGCGGGCTGCGGTGCGCGCGCATGATCGGCGTATGCTGGATGGGTTGCGCGAGGTCGAGATTGCCGTGGTGAAGAAAGCGCTGATGCGGATTGAGGGGCGGGGATGACGGATCATCTGGACCTGCGGCCGCACAAGGTGGTGCGGGAGGATCGTGCCGATGGGTCGATCTTGTTGCGGTCCGGATACGAGATGTCTGCAGTCGATCGCTGCACAGGGGTATGGCTGGATCGGTGGGCGGCGCGGACACCGGATGCAGTGTTTCTGGCCGAGCGGTCCGGGGAAGGTTGGCATACGGTATCGTATTCAGATGCGCGTGCCCGCATGCGCGATCTGGCGGCCGGGCTGCTGGTGCGCGGTGTCGATGGGCCGATCCTGATCCTGTCCGGCAATTCGGTTGACCATGCGTTGCTGACGTTGGCGGCGCAATATGTTGGGCTGGTGACCATTCCTGTGGCGGCGCAATACAGCCTGATCCCGGCGGCGCGGGGGCGGTTGGAGTATGTGCGCGACCTTGTGAAGCCCGCGTTGGTCTATGCGGCCGATGATGACGCGTTTGGCGCTGCGTTGGATGTGTTTGAGTGCCCGAAGCTGGTGTCACGTGTGGTGTCTGGGCGCGCGGCAGCGTTGGATGGTTTGACCGGGGCGGCAGATGTGGATGCGGTCCATGCCGGCGTTGGGCCCGAGACCGTGGCGAAACTGCTTTTGACCTCCGGCTCTACCTCCGACCCGAATGCCGTGGTGACGACCCACGGGATGATGACCACCAATCAGGCGCAGATTCGGGATGGTTTGCCCTTTGTCTCTGCCCGCCCGCCGGTGTTGGTCGATTGGCTGCCGTGGAATCACGTGTTTGGCGGCTCGCACAACTTCAATCTGGTGCTGGCGAATGGCGGCGCGCTGTATATTGACGATGGTGCGCCGATCCCGGCGAAGTTTGCGCGCACGGTCGAGAATCTGGGGCTGGTGTCGGGCACAATCTCGTTCAACGTGCCGATTGGGTTTGCCCAATTGGTTGCGGCGATGGAGCGGGATGCGGCGCTGCGTGAGACGTATTTTCGCGATCTCGATATGATCTTTTATGCGGGTGCATCGCTCCCTCAGGAGACGTGGAGCATACTAGAGCGTATGGCAGTGGATTCGGCGGGGCGGATGCCGCTGATCACGTCAAGCTGGGGACTGACAGAGACGGCGCCTGCCGCGCTTTTGCAGCATGTGCCCGCCAAGGGCGCCGGCATTGTCGGCGTGCCGATGACTGGCGTGACTGTGAAGCTGATTAACGATGGGGCAGGGCGCATGGACGTGCGGGTGAAGGGGGGCAATGTGTTCTCTGGTTATCACGATGCGCCTGAGAAAACCGAAGAAGCTTTTGATGATGAGGGGTTTTTCATCACCGGAGATGCGATGCGTTTTGTTGATCCGGACGATATGGGCAAGGGCTTGCGCTTTGATGGGCGGTTGTCTGAAGACTTCAAGTTGAGCACGGGCATATGGGTGCAGGCGGCGCAAATCCGATTGGAGATGCTGGCGCTGCTTGGTCCGTTGGCGCAGGATGTGGTGATCTGCGGTGCCGGGCGCGACGAGGTTGGAATGTTGGTGGTTCCGGGGCCTGATGCGGTGGATGGAACGGCTGACAACGGTGCGCTATGCTGCGCAGCATCAAATTACATACGAAAGCGTATGTATACCCGATCTGAAGCCGTCTCTGGCTCGGCCCGCGTGGTGGCGCGCGCCTTGGTTTTGTCGGAGCCGCCTGACATCGGGGCAGGTGAGTTGACGGCCAAGGGCAACCTTAATTTTGCCAAGCTGCTGGAGCGCCGGGCCCACCTGGTGGACCGGCTTTATGACGACAACGATCCTGCGAGTATTGTCCTATGATTGATCTGGAAAAGGTCCGCGCCATCGACATCCACACCCATGCGGAAGAGCCGTGTGGGTGTCATGCGGATGACGGCTATGATGACTTGCAATCGACCATGGCGGAGTATTTCCGTGCGCCCTGGAAACATCCGCCGACCGTGCCCGAGACGGCGGCACATTACCGGGCGCAGAACATTGCCGCCGTGATCTTTCCTGTCGATGCCGAGCGGGAGACGGGCTACCGCCGCTACGCCAATGAAGAGGTGGCGGAGATTGCCGCCGAAAACAGCGACATCCTGATCCCCTTTGCCAGTATTGACCCGTGGAAGGGCACGATGGGTGTGCGCGAGGCCAAGCGACTGATGCGCGACTTTGGCATCAAGGGGTTCAAGTTTCATCCGACCATGCAGGGCTTTTATGCCAATGATCGCATGGCCTATGACCTGTATCGCGCGATCGAGGATGAGGGCGGCATTGCCCTGTTTCACACCGGGCAGACAGGGGTTGGTTCTGGCATGCGCGGGGGCAATGGGATGCGCCTGAAGTATTCGAACCCGATGTATATGGATGATGTGGCTGTCGATTTCCCGGACCTGAAGATCATTCTGGCCCACCCATCCTTTCCCTGGCAGGAGGAAGCGCTGGCCGTCGCGCAGCACAAGCCGAATGTTTATATCGACCTGTCGGGTTGGTCGCCGAAGTATTTTCCTCCGATCCTTGTGCGATACTGCAATTCGATCCTGCGCAAGAAGATGCTGTTTGGGTCGGACTGGCCCATGATCGCGCCCGAACGGTGGCTCAACGATTTCGATGGGATCGACATCAAGGACGAGGTGCGCCCCGGCATTTTGAAGGATAATGCGGCGCGGTTGCTTGGATTGCATTAAATTGCCCACTGCCCGGCGGGCGGTTGCGGCAATTGGGCGCGGGATGCAGGATAAAGCATCTTCATGAGTCTTTGGGAGGGGACGCATGGCAAACGCGGCATCGTATTTCGTGGATCGACATGTCACCGAGGGGCGGGGCGACAAGGTTGCTTTTCGCGAGGTCGGCACGGGACGCAACCTGACCTATGGCACGCTGGCCGGCGCATCGGGGCGCGCCGGGGCGGCGTTTCTAGCGGCGGGTATCCGGCCCGAGGAACGGGTGGCCATACTGGTGCTGGATCAGATGGAGTTTCCGATCCTGTTCTGGGGCGCTCTCAAGGCCGGAGTCATTCCGGTGCCGCTGAACACGTTACTGGCGACCCCCGTTTATGACGCCATCCTGCGCGATAGTCGCGCCACGATGTTGGTTGTGTCGGAAGCGTTGTGGGAGGCCGTGGCGCCCGTTTTGGCGGACAATCCGCACCTGCGCCGGGTCGTGGTGATTGGCGATGCCCGGGATGGAGCCGAGACCTACGAAAATTTCATGGCCAGGGCTGACGGCCCCATTGCGCCTTTTGAGGCCAAGGACGACGAGACGGCCTTCTGGCTTTATTCCTCGGGCTCGACCGGGCAACCCAAGGGCGTGCATCACATCCATTCGGCCCTGCGGGCCACGGCTGACACCTATGGCGCACAGGTTCTGCAGGTGCGTGAAGACGACGTGGTGTTTTCGGCGGCCAAGTTCTTTTTCGCCTATGGCCTGGGCAACGCGATGACTTTTCCCATGTCGGTTGGGGCAACGGTCGTGATCTTTGGTGGGCGGCCCACGCCGGATATCATGGTGCAGGTGATTGCTGACGAACAGCCGACCGTCTTCTGCGGCGTCCCAACGCTCTATGCTGCGATGGTTGCGCATTTGGAGGCGGAAGGTACGCCCGATGCGCCCTTGCGTACGTGCATTTCCGCTGGCGAAGCTTTGCCGGAGGATGTTGGCACTCGTTGGGAAAAGTTGACCGGTGTGCCGATTCTGGATGGGGTTGGATCGACCGAGATGCTGCATATCTTTCTATCCAATGCACCGGGTGACGTCGTGTATGGCACGTCGGGTGTGCCTGTGCCGGGCTATGAGGTACGGCTGGTGGATGAGCATGGCGCAGATGTCGGCACGGGCGAAGTGGGCGAGTTGCTGGTCAATGGGGCGTCGGCCGCGGGCGGCTATTGGAACCGGCGCGACAAAACTCGCGAGACATTCGAAGGCGTATGGACGCGGACAGGTGACAAATACGAGCGCCGCGAAGATGGGCGGTATGTTTACTGTGGGCGGACGGATGACATGTTCAAGGTGTCTGGCATCTGGGTCAGCCCCTTCGAGGTGGAGCAGGCCATTACGTCTCATGCATCCGTGTTGGAGTGCGCTGTCGTGGCGATGAAGGATGCGGACGGCTTGGACAAACCCAAGGCCTTTGTCGTGCCGCATGGGCAACGCCCCGAGGGCTTGGAAGAGGTGCTCAAGGATCATGTGAAGGACCGCGTGGGCAAGTGGAAGTATCCGCGCTGGGTCGAATGTGTGGACAGCCTGCCCAAGACGGCGACAGGCAAGATCCAAAGGTTCAAGCTGCGCGAGGATGTGTGATGGAGTGGTCGGCGGGTACGGTTTCGGTTGCGGGGCAGGTGCTGGACTATGCGTGTTGGGGTCCTGCGCCCGGTGACGCGCCAACGCTGGTGATGTTGCATGAGGGGCTTGGATCTGTCGGTCTGTGGCGGGACTGGCCTGCCGAGCTGGCTGCTGCGACCGGCATGGGGGTGCTGGCCTATTCCCGTGCGGGATATGGTCGGTCTTCGACCGTCACTTTGCCACGCCCGCTGGACTACATGAGCCGCGAGGCGGTTGATGTTCTGGGACCGCTCATGGATGCCGCCGGGATCGAGCATGCCGTGTTGCTGGGCCATTCGGACGGCGCGACAATTGCGGGCATCTATGCCGGGACGGTGTCGGATATGCGCGTGCGGGGACTGATCCTGATCGCGCCGCACTTCTTTACGGAGCCCGAGGGGTTGGAGGCCATTCGCGCGGCGAAGGTGGCCTATGAAACGGGCGACCTGAAAGACCGGTTGGCGCGCCATCACGATGATCCTTACGTGGCCTTTTACGGGTGGCATGACGCCTGGACCGATCCCGGCTTTGTCGCTTGGAATGTGGCGGATGCGATTGATCACTGGCGCATTCCGGCGCTGGTCGTGCAAGGGGCCGAGGATGCTTATGGCACGCTCGCGCAGGTGCGCGAGGTCGAGGAACGTGCCTATTCCCCCGTCGAAGCGCTGATCGTGGATGGCGCGGGACATGCGCCACATCAGGATGCGCCCGAGATCGTGACACCTGCGGTGGCAGGGTTCTGCGAGACGTTGATCGCGCTGGAGGATGCCCCCTCGGAGGCGCATTAAAGTGCATTAAATTGCTGTATGTGGCGGCATATTGTGCATTTTTACCAAGCTGCGTTGTAGCATACTGCCACTTTCGACCTTGCAAGGTGCATGTGATTCATGACCCAGATCATCGATTTTCGCACTGACCCGTCCCGATATCGCCATTGGCGTGTGGACTATGATGGCCCAGTGGCGACCCTGTGGATGGATGTGGATGAAGATGGCGGATTGTTCGATGGGTATCAGTTGAAGCTGAATTCCTACGATCTTGGCGTCGACATCGAGTTGAATGATGTGGTGCAGCGGATGCGCTTCGAGCATCCGGAAGTGAAGGTGGTTGTGATGAAATCCGCTAAGGACCGGGTGTTTTGCGCAGGTGCCAACATCCGGATGCTGGGCGGGGCGGCGCATTCCCACAAGGTGAACTTCTGCAAGTTCACGAACGAGACGCGCAACACCTACGAGGCGGCGGAGGCTGAGAGTGGGCAGAAATACGTGGCGGCTGTGAAAGGCGCCTGCGCCGGTGGCGGATACGAACTGGCCTTGGCGTGCAATCACATCATGCTGACGGATGACTCGACCTCTTCGGTTGCCTTGCCCGAGGTGCCGCTGCTGGCGGTGCTGCCGGGGACAGGTGGCCTGACCCGTGTGACCGACAAGCGGATGGTGCGGCGGGATCGGGCGGATGTATTCTGTTCGACCGAGGAAGGCGTGAAGGGCAAGCGGGCCGTGCAGTGGAAACTGGTGGACGAGGCGGTGCCCAACGCCCGCTTTGACGAGGTTGTTGCGGCACGGGCGGCCGAGTTTGCGGACGCCTCGGATAAGCCGGATGTGGCGCAGGGGATTGCGTTGGGGCCGATTGAGCGAACCGTGTCTGACGATGGGTCGGTGTCCTATGGAATGGTCGAGGTGACCGTGGATCGCGCGGCGCGGCGGGCGGAGATTTTGATCAAGGGGCCGGAGGGTGATGCCCCTGCGGACGTGGATGCATTGGTGGCGGAGGGTGATCAATCCTACATCCTGCGCTTGGCGCGGGAGTTGGAGGATGCCATCCTGCATCTGCGCCTGAACGAGATGGAGGCCGGCCTGTGGGTGATCCGCAGCCAAGGCGATCCGGACGCTGTTCTGGCGCATGAGGCGTTGATCCTGGATAACCCTGATCACTGGCTGGGCAACGAAATCCGGCACTACTGGAAGCGTGTGCTGAAGCGGGTCGATGTGACCTCCCGATCATTGGTGGCGCTGGTCGAGCATGGGAGTTGCTTTGCCGGTGTGCTGGCCGAGCTGATCTGGGCGGTGGATCGGTCCTACATGATGGAGGACGAGTTCGAGGGCGACAATCGCCCCCTTGCCACCATCACCTTGAGCGAAGGGAATTTCGGCGCCTACCCGATGGGCAATGATCTGACCCGGTTGCAGACACGGTTCTACGGATCGGACGATGCCGAGGGGCTGCGCGATCAGATTGGCGAGGCGCTTGAGGCTGAGGAGGCTGATGACACGGGGCTGGTGACCGAGATCCTGGATGACATCGATTGGGAGGATGAAATTCGTATCTTCCTAGAAGAACGTGCGAGCTTCTCACCCGACGCCATGACGGGGATGGAGGCGAACCTGCGCTTTGCGGGGCCGGAGACGATGGAGACGCGCATCTTTGGGCGTCTCACCGCATGGCAGAACTGGATCTTCAACCGCCCCAACGCGGTTGGCGAAGACGGCGCGTTGCAGCGGTACGGGACCGGTGTGCGCGGAGATTTCAATATGGAACGTGTGTAACGGGCCAAGGTTTTTCGGACGAAAAATCTTTGGCTCCCGGAGGAGATGAAGACATGACTGTGATGAACGTCAGCTATGACACCCAAATCCCCAACAATGTGGGGCTGAGCCAGGATCGTAAGGTGCTGAAAGCCCTCGAGAAATGGCACCCCGGTTACATCAACTGGTGGAATGACCTGATCCCGCAGAATTTTCAGGAAAGCATGGTCTATCTGCGCACTGCTGTGAGCGTGGACCCCAAGGGTTGGGCCAAGTTCGATTACGTGAAGATGCCGGAATATCGGTGGGGTGTTTTGTTGGCTCCTGCCGTTGAGGATCGGCGTATTCCCATGGGGGAACATTACGGTGAACCCGCTTGGCAGGAAGTCCCGGGCGAGTATCGCAACATGCTCAAGCGCCTGATCGTGATCCAGGGCGATACCGAGCCGGGGTCGGTTGAACAGCAGCGCTTTCTTGGGCTGACGGCGCCCAGCCTGTACGACATGCGCAACCTGTTTCAGGTCAATGTGGAAGAAGGCCGGCACCTGTGGGCCATGGTCTACCTGCTGCAAAAGTATTTCGGCAAGGATGGGCGTGAGGAGGCGGATGATATGCTGGTCCGTTCTTCCGGCTCGGACGAGGCGCCGCGGATGCTGGGGGCTTTCAACGAGGAAACGCCAGACTGGTTGTCCTTTTTCATGTTCACCTATTTCACCGACCGTGATGGCAAGATGCAGCTCGAAAGCCTTGCGCAGTCCGGCTTTGACCCGCTGTCCCGCACCTGCCGCTTCATGCTGACCGAGGAGGCGCACCACATGTTTGTGGGTGAGACGGGTGTGACGCGGACCATTCAGGCGACCTTGGCCGCGATGCAGGAGAACGGGATCGACGATCCTTATGACATCGACAAAATCCGCGATCTGGGTGTGATCGACCTGCCTACGATCCAGAAAAAGCTGAACCTGCACTACACGCTGAGCCTTGATCTGTTCGGACAAGAGGTCAGCACGAACGCCGCCAATGCCTTTAACGCCGGTATCAAAGGCCGCTACATGGAGCAGCGGATCGAGGACGATCACAAGCTGACAAATGACACCTACAAGGTGGCGAGCATTGTCGATGGCAAGATCGTCACCGAGGATGTGCCCGCCCTGACGGCCATCAACATGCGGTTGCGCGATGACTATGTGCGCGATGCCTCCGGTGGTTTGCGCCGTTGGAACAAGCAGATTTCGCGCACGGGCATCGACTTTGAATTGAAGCTGCCACATGAGGGATTCCACCGGAAGATCGGCGTCTTCGCGAACCAGCCCATCACGCCGGAAGGCACCTTTATCAGTCAGGAAGAGTGGGATGCGCGCGCGTCTGAATGGCTGCCGACCAAGGAAGACGGCGCCTTTATCCAGTCCTTGATGAAGCCGTGCTATGAGCCCGGAAAATACGCAAGCTGGATTTCGCCGCCCCGCGTGGGAATCGATAACAAGCCAGGGGATTTCGAATATGTTAAGCTGCATATGGCCTGATGGAGGATGTTATGCAGATCGACAGAACAGCCCTTACAGACGATGCACCGATCCAGCGCCCATTTTGCGCGCTGGAATGCGACGGATGCACCGGAATGTGCCTTGCGCTTTACATGATGCTGACGCGGGACGAGCAAGACGAAATGTGCCGCCGGTACAAAGCCGCGGAACCCGAACGCGTGCACTAGGGAGCGTTGAATGAAAGTTGGAATTTACTACGGGTCCGAGACGGGCAATTCCGAGATGTTGTGCGAAGACATTGAGGCGGAACTGGGCGAAGGGTTCGACTGCGATATCCAGAGCCTTGCTGATGTGGACCCGGCGGCGATGGAGAAGGACACGTTCTACATCATCGTGACCTCGACCTATGGCAATGGTGATCTGCCATCCACCGCGTTACCTTTTGAAGAGGCTTTGAACGAGGGTAAACCAGACCTGAGTGGTGTGCGTTTTGCGATTTTCGGGCTGGGCGACATGGTGTTCGCCGAGACGTTCAATCATGGCTCGATGAAGCTGAGTGACATGCTGAAAGCGCAGGGGGCTGTTCAGGTGGGTGAACGTGGTCTGCACGATGCATCCGGGTTCGATATGCCCGAGGACGTGGCTCTGCCTTGGGTGCAGGGGATCATGGGCCTGATGGCAGCGGACAAGGCTGCTTGAGCGCAGCTTTCCAACATGAAATCCGGGTCACATGGGGCGATTGTGATCCGGCCAAGATTGCCTATACCGGCCGCCTGCCTTGGTTTGCGCTGGACGCCATAAACGCGTGGTGGGAGGCCCATCTGGGCGGGGATGGCTGGTATCAGCTTGAGCTGGATCGCAATATTGGCACGCCCTTTGTCCATATGAGCATGGATTTTCGATCGCCGGTCACACCCCGTCACCGTTTGATTTGTTCTGTTTGGCCGAGCCGTTTGGGCGAAAAATCCGTGACTTTTCGTGTGGATGGGCATCAAGACGGGGTGCTGTGCTTTGAGGGCACGTTCACGTGTGTTTTTGTTGTCGCGGACAAATTCAAGAGCTGTTCCGCGCCACCGGACCTGCGCGCGGTGATTGCCCCCCACATATGCGACGTTTGAATAGTTGATCAGTTGGGAATGCGCCCTACAACATCCTGATAAGACCAAAAAAACGTGCGCATGACATCACCACGACCCATACCCGACGGAGCCGTTCCGATGATTGCACGCCTTGCGACCCGTGTTCGCGCGGCACGCGAGGCGTTGGGTCTGCCGCGCCGTGCATTATCCGAGCGGTCAGGCGTATCCCCGCGCTACCTTGCGCAGCTTGAGGCGGGGGAGGGCAATATCTCGGTCATTCTGCTGGAGCGCGTTGCGACTGCTTTGAATGTCCGGATTGAGGACCTACTGTCCGAATCCGCCCCGATGGATGGAGACGTGGCGCGGGTGGCGCGTTTGTACCAGGCTGCGCCGTCACAGGTTCAAGGGCGTGTGCGCGCGTTGTTGGCCCCGCAGAACCCGATGGCGTTGCGCGGTCAGCGTATTTGCCTGGTTGGGTTGCGCGGGGCAGGCAAATCGACTTTGGGCCGCTTGGCCGCAGAGAAGTTGAAGATACCGTTCATCGAGTTGAACCAGGAGGTCGAAGCCAAAGCCGGCATGCCCTTGTCCGAGGTTATGGGCCTCTATGGGCAGGACGGATACCGCGCGCTGGAGGCCGAGGCAGTCTCGCAGGTGGTGGCCCGACACGACAAACTGATCCTTGCCGTCGCGGGCGGTATTGTTGGCGACAAGGCGACCTATGACATGGTGCTGGAACGCTTCCACACCATTTGGGTGCGCACCAGCGCTGGCGAGCATATGGCCCGTGTGCGCGCGCAGGGTGATCTGCGGCCCATGGAGGGCAACCCGGCGGCCATGGAGCAACTGAAGGCGCTCCTGACCACGCGCACACCAGCCTATGAACGGGCCCTGGCGCAGGTCGATACATCATCCAAGCCCGTCTCCATGTCAGTGAACGAGTTGCTGGCCATCATCGCCAAGCATCGTTTCCTGGAAGGTTTGGGGGCGTGAGCGCGGCCGTTGCGCCGCTACAGGATGTCTTCTGGCGCGCGTGCGAGCGGCTGCTTTACCGGCACACAACCCCTTGGGAACTCGATGAGGCATTGGTGGTCTGGGGGTATGGGCTTGGTCCATGTGAGGCGCAGGATCTGATCGGTCTGGATGTGGTTCTGCGTGTCCGCGATGGGGCAGATGTGACACCGGTGTTGCCGCGCATGGTTGCCGAAGGGCGTATGGGAAAGCGGTTCGGCTGGGGCTACTATCGGTATCCTGGGGGCGGTGGTGCCGTCATCGATCCGCTGATCGAGGATTTGATCTGTGAAGAGGCATGGTTCGCGAAGGTCCCGCGCACAGAGTTGGCGGGGGATGTTTTGGTGACCCGCCTGCACGACGAGATGCGGGACGCGTTGCTTGCGGATATGGATGCCGCCGTGCGACTATTACATTTTCCAGCGGATCGGTTGGCGGTGATCTGAGGGCGCCGTGCGGACGCTGTTTGGCTGTGCCAAATGCGCCCCGCCCGTGCGGATTTTCAAAAAGTAAAGGGGCCGCGCGGTGGCGGCCCCTTTCAGTTCCTTGATCCCGAGGTTCAGGTCCAGGCGACCTTTGCCGGGCGGAATTCATAGGTGATGTGGTGTTCACCACCCACCAGACCTTCCTTGGTGTGGTTGGTCAGCGACCGCCAGTAAGGCTGGATTGTCACACCTGCGTCCTGAATCATCTTCTCACCGATGGCCATCAGCTTGCGGCGCTCTTCCACGTCCGCTGTAGCCAGTGCTTTCTTCAGGTTCTCGTCGAACTCAGGGCTGGACCAGCCAAACTCGTTCCAGGCTTCGCCCGAACGGTAGGCCAGCGCCCAGATCTGGACGCCCAGAGGGCGGTGGTTCCAGTTGGTCGAGCTGAACGGGTACTTGGCCCAGTCGTTCCAGAAGGTCGAGCCGGGCAGAACTGTCCGTTTGACGTTGATGCCCGCATCGCGCAGCTGGGCAGCCACCGCGTCGGTGGTGTCCTTGCGGTAGCCATCGTCGATCGAGATCAGCTCATGCTCGAAGTCACCCATGCCAGCCTCGTCCATCAGGGCCTTGGCGCCTGCAGGATCGACCTCCATCGGGGGCAGTTCGGCATATTCCGGGTGGAAGGGTGCGACGTGGTGGTTTTCGGCAACTTCGCCGCGGCCACCGATACCCAGTTCGAGCAGGATGTTGTTGTCGACGGCCATGGTGATGGCGCGGCGCACGCGCTCGTCTTCGTAGGGGCGCTTGCCATCGACTTCGGCCAACTGGTTGGGCCGGATTACGATGGTGGCAGCGGTCACGATGTCATTCTGGACCATGCCGTCGATCGACGCGATCAGATCCACAAAGTCACCGTCGACCGAGTAGTTCATGTCGACTTCGTCAGCTTCCGATGCGGCCATCCAGGCGGCGGGGTCGGTGCCGTAGTCGATATACTCGATCCGGTCCATGTAGGGGCCGCCTGCGACTTCTGTGCCCCACCAGGTGTGGTCGGCGTTCTTGACCAGCACGCCCTTCACGCCCACTTCGAGCGATTCCGGCAGGTAGGGGCCGGTGCCGATGGGGTTGCTGAGCGCCGTGTCAGCCGTGTAGCTGCTGTGCACGATAGCCGCCGGATAGTCCGCCATGCCGGCGATCAGCGAGATGTCGGAGGCGGGCAGGTTCAGTTTGACGGTATGGCTGTCGACCACTTCAATTGCACCTTCAATGGCCTTGTTGGTGTCGGCGTCGATCAGCGTGTTGAAGCGACCGGCCATCGAGTTGCCTTCGAGGTCCTTTTCGCACCAGCCAGCGATGTTGCGGGCCACGTCGTCGGCGGTGAAGTCTTCGCCGTTGTTCCACTTCACGCCTTTGCGGACATTCAGGGTGTAGACGGTGGCGTCGTCGTTGATTTCCCAGCTTTCCAGCAGCGAGGGCTGGAAGGTGCCGTCGTTCTCGTAGGTCACCAGATATTCAAGCCAGCCACGTGAGAAGTTGGCAATCTGTGACCAGTCATAGGTGCGCGGGTCCTTCAGCGCGCGGACTTCGGTTTGGTAGCGGAGCGTGCCACCCACCTTGTGCCCTGCAGCCTTGGCGGCGGGCGCGGTCAGGCCAAGCATGCCGTAGGCAACGGCAGCCGTGGCACCAAAGCTGCTGGCCGTGGCCAGGAACTCGCGGCGGTTGATCGGATCAGCGCCGACTTTAGCCGCTGAATCCACAATGGATTTCGGCAGCGGCTTGCCGGTACGGGTCATAAAAGTCATGTTCTTCCTCTCTGTTGGCGTCGCGAACAGATGTTCACGCCCTTATGTGGTCAGGGTGAGTGCCCGACCCTTTGGTGTTGCAGTTTCCCTGCGTTTTTTCGCCACCCCTTCCCGGGAGACGCCCGGAGTTCAAACGATCAGGCGCATGGCGTCAACCCCATCGTCGGGGGCAGTGCACATAGAAATAGTCGACAGGAATCCGATACTTTTGTGATTCCACGCCGTTCTCAGGCCCAAAACCGCCTTTTACCGGGATATGGGCACGTGATTGGGCATTTCGCCGACTGAGTGCGGGGAGACGGCTGCCAGGTCATGTTTGTGTTGTCCGAGCAGGATTGCGCCCGTCCACTGGCGCACGTCTAGCCTGCAATTGCAGTCACATGAGCGTTTTGGGCGCTGGCTGCAGCGGCACGCGACCGGATAGCAGATCGGCGGTGTGGGTGACGTCGCATGTCAGCAGCTCGGTCAACTGGGCGCCGTCGACTGTGACGGCCGCTGCGCCAAGAGCACGGGCTGCATCGGTTGTGATTGCTGGCAGCCAATCCCCCATGGGAGGGTCCAAATGTGCGGTGACGCTAGCAAGCGCCAATGCGGCACGAGGATCATGCGCGCCAACAGGGCAAAAGGCGTCAGCCACATTGTCGGAACCGACGACGATAGGCACGCCGGCGTCCCGTAGTTCTCTCAGCCGGGTGATCCCGCGCCGATCTGGCGTGCCGTCGGTACGGCCTTGTAGGTAAAGATTGGTGATAGGCAGCGCGCACACCGTGATGCCTGCGCGCGCGAGTTTGTCCGCGACGCGTTGTACGTCGTGCGAAGGCCTGTCCATCAGGCTGACGCAATGGCCGCAGAGGATCGGGCGGTCAAAACCGGTCTCCAGCGCCACATCGGCAATCTGCTCCAGACCGTTGAGCGCACCAAGGCCTTCGTCTACGTGAAAATCCAGCATCAAGCCGTGTTCGGAGGCCGTGGCAAAAAGGGCTTCCAACCCCGAGCGTGTTTGCTCGTGCCCGTGGACAAATGCGCCAAGCACGCCATCGGTGAAGGACAGAACCTTGCCCACGGTTGTGGCAAATTCGGGATAGATCCACTGATCAATGCTGGTCAGGGCCGAGAGTTGTAGGCCCGGGTGATCCTCGGCCAGTTCGACCAGTACGGACCACGACAGTGGCGGTGCTGGCTCGTCCCCCCAATCGATATGGCTTCTGATCAGTTCGCAGCCATTCTGTTGCGCTTCCTTTAACCCACTGGCGGCGCGTGTGCGAATGTCGTCTTCGTCCCAATGGATTTTGTCGGCACGCTGGCTGGCGAGGGCATGGTGTAGGTCGCCGCCCACCTGACCCAGCCGGCTGATGGTGTAACACTTGTCGAGATGGCAATGCGGTTCGACCAATTTGGGCAGGACCATCCGGGTTGCGTTGCCGGTCGGAGTATCAAGCGCGATCAACCGTCCGTCTTTCACAACTGGCGCACCGTGCACGCAATCTCCATGTGCAACGCCGCCGAAACGATGCGGGTCCTTGATCATGGATGTGGGAACCAGGATGTCAGTCATGAAAGTTCAATCAGTACCAAAAACTATTAAATCAAATCGATGCAGGTCACACTTAACGGTTGCACACCTTTCATGGTGGTGCCCACAGATATAAAGATTTGCCTGGGCTTAGGAAAATTACTGTCGCGCTGTTGAAGAACCGCCATGTCATGTCGTCCCCTTCGTGAAAGCGAATGTCAGCGGCGTTTGGGCACAGGCCCGAGCCAGAACTACACTCGGACGGTTTCAAATTTTGGTGGGCCGCGCAAGCCTGCGCTTCGCAGAACAGTCGCGTCGGAACTGATCATGCCTGGGTTGGCAGTTCTATCTTGGGTTCAGTCCTGGCTGTCACTGTGATCGTGTCGGATCAGCTTCCACATTGTCCAGATCAAAGTGCCGCCAAAGAACAACGTCGCCAGACCAATGGCTTCCCACCCGGCGGGGCCATGCGGGATGCCACGAAAGATCAGGGCGCCGATCAGAAGGGAAAATCCGACAAGCGAGAACCAGAAGCGGAATAGCAGATCACCCCGGGTCGGACCGTGTTTGTTCGTCATGTTCCTGTGCCTCGCATTACCAGCACTGTTTCAGGGTGCTTTCAGAAGTACATCAGCGTTTGTAGGGATCGTCCAGCGCCGCAAGGATTGTGCCACTGCATGTTCCGAAGCCGATGCGGTATCCGTCGCCCCGCGCATGACCGGCTAGTATCAGTGTGTCACCGTCCTCAAGGAACGTACGCGTCTCTCCCGTATCCAGCGTGATGGGTTCCTTGCCACCCCAACTGAGTTCCAGCAGGCTCCCGCGTTCCGGTTTCGTCGGGCCAGAGATGGTGCCAGACCCCAAAAGATCCCCCACATTCATCGGGCAGCCGGACGTGCTGTGATGCGCCAGTTGCTGAGCGGACGAGTAATACATCTCGCGGTAGTTGGTTCGGGCGATGGTTGTCGCCGCCTTCCCCTCGGGCGCAAGCGTGACGCTCAGGTCGATGTCATAGAGCATCGGGCCGGCGTCCTTGAGGTGGTCGAGCAGTTCAAATTCGCTGTCGGGTGTGGACGTGCGGAAGGGTTCCAGCGCTGCCTTGGTTACAATCCATGGGCTGATAGAGGTTGCGGTTGCCTTGGCCTGAAACGGGCCAAGTGGTTGGTATTCCCACGCCTGAATGTCGCGTGCTGACCAGTCGTTTAGCAGCACATAGCCAAAGATTGCGGCGTCGGCCTCGTCCACAGTGATGGGGCCGTCCGAAGCCATGCCGACAATGGCACCCATTTCCAGCTCAAGATCGAAACGGCGCGACGGCAGGAATGCAGGCAGGTCGTGATCCGGTGACTTCAATTGCCCCCAAGGGCGGCGGATGTCGGTGCCTGAGACAACCACAGAAGAAGCGCGTCCATTGTAGCCGATGGGGATATGCAGCCAGTTCGGTGGTAGTGCGTTTTCGGGACCACGGAACATTGTGCCCACATTTGTGGCGTGGTGACGGCCCGCGTAGAAGTCGGTGAATTCCGACACAACCAGTGGCATGTGCAGCGTTGCATCCGTCATGGGCACAAGCAGCGGTTCGACAAGCGCCTGATCCTTGGACCCCTCGACGAGCAGGTCGGTGAGCCGGTTGCGCAAGGCCGTCCAGACCGCGGGCCCTTGCTCCATCAACTCGTTCCAGAAGGGCACATCGAACAAAGGCTCGTCCGTGAGGTCGATGATCCCCTGTTCCTCGGCTGCGTACATGTCAAATATCATGTCCCCGATGGCCACGCCACAGCGGGCATCAAGCATGTCAGTCGAGAAGACGCCGTAGGGCAGGTTGTTCAGAGGGAAGTCGGTCTCGGCGCTATTGGCACCGGACACCCATGAGGAATTCAGCGGCATCGTAAGGTCCTACGTGAAATCAGGAATTGAAAGAGTTGGAGTTGGGGCGGGCGCGGTCAGTCCGATCTGCAGCCAACCGGTTGGCGAATGAGAAGACGGGAAGGCAATCAATCCGATCCGCCCCCGCCAACGTGATCCGATCCTTCGAGGCGTCGACCTGGTTGCGTGCGCGTATGATCCAGAGGAGCGACGTGATCCTTCTTGGATCGCCAGGACCAGATGACGCCACCGACAAGACCGACAAAGACAGCAATAGCGATAAGGCCGGGGTCAATCATTTCTTGCCCGGCGTCCCATCGAATTTCTTCTCAATATCCGTCCAACAGTCGATGTAATCGTCCTGTAGGGGCGCCTCTTGCGCGGCAAACTGGGTCAGGTGTTGTGGAAAGCGGGTTTCGAACATGAATGACATCGTACTGTCGAGCTTGTGTGGTTCAAGACTGGCATTGCTGGCCCCTTCGAACGCGTTTTTGTCCGGCCCGTGCGGCAGCATCATATTGTGTAGGGACATGCCCCCGGGCACGAACCCTTTCGGTTTGGCATCGTACTGGCCGTAAATGTTGCCCATCAATTCCGACATGATGTTCTTGTGATACCACGGCGGGCGGAACGTGTCTTCGGCCACCATCCAGCGTTCGCGGAACAGCACAAAGTCGATATTGGCGACGCCCGGTTGGCCGGAGGGCGCGGTCAGCACGGTGAAGATCGACGGGTCGGGGTGATCAAACAGGATGGCTCCCACAGGGCAGTAGGTTTTCAGGTCGTATTTTAGTGGCGCATAGTTTCCGTGCCATGCCACCACATCCAGCGGTGAGTGGCCAATCTCCGTTTCATGGAATTGGCCGCACCATTTGATCGTAAGGGTCGAGGGGACCTGGCGGTCTTCGAATGCGGCGACTGGGGTTTTGAAATCACGCGGGTTTGCCATGCAATTTGCACCGATGGGGCCGCGCCCCGGCAATTCAAACTTCGCGCCATAGTTTTCGCAGACAAAGCCGCGTGCGGGGCCTTCCAGAACTTCGACCCGGTAGACAAGACCACGTGGCAGGATTGCGATGTCCTGCGGCTCCACGTCGATGATCCCCAGTTCGGTGCAAAAGCGCAGCCGCCCTTCCTGCGGCACCACAAGCAGCTCGCTGTCGGCCGAGAAGAAGTAAGCATCCTTCATCGACGCGGTCACCAGGTAGATATGGCTGGCCATGCCCACCTGCGTGTTCACATCGCCCGCTGTCGTCATGGTGCGCATGCCGGTCAGCCATGTCAGGTCCTGATCGGTGTGTGGCACAGGATCCCAGCGGTATTGACCCAAGCTGGTCACATCTTCCGGGATGTGCGGCGCGGATTTCCAATAGGGTAGGTCGATGCGGTTGTACCGACCGGAATGCTTTACCGAGGGACGGATGCGGTAGCACCATGTCCGTTCAGGCCGCACATCGGTAAAGGCTGTGCCACTCAGTTGCTCGCCATAAAGCCCGTAATTGCATTTCTGGGGCGAATTCATCCCCTCGGGCAGAGCACCTGGCAGCGCTTCGGTTTCGAAATCATTGCCGAAGCCAGGCATGTACCCTTCGGTGATACCCGCCCCGGACGGGGCCTGGATCATGGAATGCGGCGCGGATTGGCGGTTCATGGCGATCCCTCTTGCGGAATTGGTTGTTGATGTAATAGTTGTTTTTGTAACTAACAAGCGATGCCCCGATGAAATCAACCAAAGACTTCGATGTCCGTCAGTTCCTTCCCTATCTACTGAACCAGGCGGCCGAGGCTTCGAGCCTTGAGTTCCAGAAGGTCTATAAAGACAAGTATGGGATGTTGCGGAACGAGTGGCGGGTGCTGTTCCACCTAGGCATCTATGGCCGCATGACGGCCAGCGACATTGGTGCGCGGGCGCAGATGCACAAAACCAAGATCAGCCGCGCGGTGCAAAGGCTGGCGGAGCGCCGATACCTGACCCGTACGCGCGCAGATACCGATCGACGTGTGGAATACCTGACGCTGACATCGGTCGGGCAGCAGGTCTATCGCGATTTGAAAGGCATCGCGCAGGACTACGATGCAGCCCTGACAGACGGTATTTCAGCCGAAGAGGCGAAGATGTTGCGCGGCTTGCTATTGCGTCTGGCGCAGCGAGACTAGGATCAGAAATCGACCTCGATCTCGGGCAGGTTCAATGCCTTGATCAGGTCCCGCAACTCTTGTCTTGCCGCAACATTCGAGATGTTCAGTTGCTTCACCCCGATGTCCTTGAGATCGAGCAGGGTGAGCCCGCGCGGGAACAATTCACGGAAAATCACCCGTTCGGAGAAGCCCGGGGCGATGCGAAAGCCGATACGTTTGGCTAGCAACTTGATGGCGCGTTCCATCTTTTCCTTGTTGACCATGCGCTGGGCGCCCATGCGGTTGCGCAGCACGATCCAGTCGATGGGCTTCAGGCCCGCTTGAGCACGCAACTGGCGGGCGTTCCAAACCATCTCGGAATAGACTGAGGGGCCAAGGATCTTCTCGCCCGTTGAATCGATCCGTGCCAGCAGGTCGAAATCGACAAAGCTGTCATTCAGCGGCGTAATTAACGTGTCGGCCAGTGAATGCGCGACCTGGCTGAGACGCGTGTGAGAGCCTGGGCAGTCAATCAGGATAAAGTCGTTGTCGGGTTCCAGCGTTGCAACGGCGGCGCTGAGCCTGTGGTCATAGATGTTTTCGCCGGGCTTGAGCTGCGCGGCGTCAATTTCGGGCAGGTCGTGCACATCGGGTGATGGCAGGTCGAGGTCAGCCGACGCCAGAAACGTGCGACGGTTTTCGACATAGCGTCCGAATGTCCGCTGCCTCAGGTCAAGATCAAGTGCGCTGACTTTCTTGCCCGCACGCGCCAATGCCGTGGCCACATGCATCGACACGGTGGACTTGCCAGCCCCGCCCTTTTCGTTGCCGACAACAATGATATGCGCCATGATTGTCCCCTTACCGCACATCCGCTTTGCGAATTTTGGGCCACTATATGTTGTGTTCACACCCATTGAAAGCGGGCTTGGAAACTTTCCTGCGGCACCGTGGCGCGGTGATTGCACATCGAAGCTGTTAGCGCTATCAGGCACCCTGTGATAATCTATGGCCAAACCGAGATGAGGAGATAGGAGAGCAAGATGCCCCTGCACTCTACACTTGAGCGCGTGACAGAGCGCGTAATCGAACGCAGCGCGCCGTCACGGCGTCGGTATCTGGACCGGATGGCTGCTGCCAAGTCCCAAGGCCCGGCCCGCGCGCACCTGTCCTGCAGTGGTCAGGCCCATGCGTTTGCCGCCGCTGGCCCTGATCAATCCCGGCTGGCCGAAGCCAGCGTTGGCAATCTTGGGATTGTCACGGCTTACAATGACATGCTCTCGGCGCACCAGCCGTTCGAGACTTACCCAACCCTGATCCGCGACGCGATCCGGGCGGAGGGCGGAACGGCGCAAGTGGCAGGCGGCGTGCCCGCCATGTGCGACGGCGTGACCCAAGGCGAAGCGGGCATGGAGTTGAGTCTGTTTTCCCGCGATGTGATCGCGATGGCGACGGGCGTGGCGTTGTCGCATAACGTTTTCGATGCCGCCGTCTTTCTTGGCGTTTGTGACAAGATCGTGCCAGGCCTGATCATCGCCGCCCAATCCTTTGGTCACATGCCAGCCGTGTTCCTGCCCGCGGGTCCGATGACAAGCGGTCTGTCCAACGATGAAAAGGCCAAGGTGCGTCAGAAGTTTGCTGCGGGTGAAGCCACGCGCGAAGAGCTGCTCGCCTCAGAAATGGCCGCCTACCATGGCCCGGGCACCTGTACCTTCTATGGGACGGCCAACACCAACCAGATGTTGATGGAGTTCATGGGCTTGCACTTGCCCGGCTCGTCCTTCGTGAACCCGAACACGCCGCTGCGCGACGCGCTGACTGTTGAAGGGGCCAAGCGTGCGTTGTCCTTGTCAGCCCTTGGCAACAATTACACGCCGGTTTGCAATATCCTGGATGAGAAGGCGTTCGTGAACGGGATCGTCGGTCTGAATGCAACTGGCGGATCCACCAACCTGTTGATCCACCTGATCGCCATGGCGCGGGCCGGGGGCATTGTGCTGGATTGGGAAGATTTCTGCGATCTGTCCGAAGTGACGCCGCTGATCGCACGCGTTTATCCCAACGGTCTGGCGGACGTGAACCATTTCCACGCAGCAGGTGGCCTTGGCTTTATGATTGGCGAGTTGTTGGGCGCGGGTCTGCTGCATGCTGACACGCAGACGGTCGCGGGCGAGGGGTTGGAGAATTATACCCAAGAACCCAAGCTGATCGATGGCGCGCTGACTTGGAAGCCGGGCGCTGGCAAAAGCC
>NZ_JBYNDP010000210.1:0-4484 GCF_059783535.1 Tateyamaria sp.
AGGTTGCCGTAGCGGATCGAAAACGCCGTGGTCCAGTCGAGGTGCGGGAAGATGCCATACGGCACGGCCTCGCTCCACGATCCCATCAGGACCGGGCGGAACAGACCCAAGACAAGGAACAGCCACACGGCGGACGCAAAGGCCCAAAACACGTGCTTGCCCATCTTGTGCTCTTTCGCCAGCAGGTAGCTGCGCAGCAGCCAAGTCATCACCGACACCAGCAGAAAGAAGCTAGCGATGATGTACCAGCCGCCCTCATCCAGTGGGGGCATGGACAGCCCGTATTCCGGCGATGGCGGCTCAAGCGCCAGCCAGAACAGTTGGCGGATGAACTCAGGGATCGAGAAGCCGACCTGGCTCAGCATGTTGATGCCGACCATCACGAACCAGATCAGGCCCGTCGCCAGCGACACCATGCCGGTCCAACCCAGATAGATGGGTCCGATCTGCGCATTGCCGATCCAACCAGCGAGGGTCGAGAACCAGGGCTTGCCGCCCCGCTCGGCCATCATCTCGCCGCTGTCATCCATACCCCACTCGGGTTTCCCTTGGACTTGGACCTGGGTGAAGATGTTTTGATATTCGATGTTGAACATGCCCTTACCCTCCAAAGCCGGATTGATAGACGGGCAGCGGATCAGCGCCCCAGATGGGCAGGTTCAGCCACCAATTCCACCACTCGGGCCAGCCGGACGTCCAGACGGGGCCAGAGATGATGATGCACACCGCGCTGAAGAAGACCGCGTTGATGGCCAGCAGCCAGCCCAGACGGTGAATGCCAAGCGTCCCGATCGAATAGCCGATGAAGTCACGGAAGAACGTATCCTCGTGATCTGGCGTCTTGGCCAGTTCGCCTTCTTCGGGGTTGGCGGCGGACAAGATCAGCGCCCCGTGCAGCGCCAGCGCCAGCGTGGTCGTGAAGAACAGCGTGACGGCCAGCATATGTGCGGGGTTGTAGTGGAAGTGCAGATACGCGTAGCCAGTGTTGCTCACCCAATCGAGGTGGCTGAAGATCCCGTATGGGAAGCCATGCCCCCACGCGCCCATCAGGAAGGGGCGGAAGATCACCAGCGTGACATAGGCCAAGATCGCAAAGCTGAAGCCGATGGGCACATGGTACCCCATGCCCAGCTTGCGGCAGATCTCAACCTCGCGCAGGGCCCAGCTGATGAACGCGCCCGTGGCACAGATCGTGATGATCTGCCACAGCCCGCCTTCCAGCAGGGGCGCCATGCCCAGACCATAGCTCAGGTCCGGCGGCGCGATGTTGATCAGCCATGGATTGAAGGTACCCTGTTGGGATGCGCCCCAGAAAATCAGGATAGTGCCCAGAAGGGCGAAAAAGGCGGTCGTGACCCCGAAAAAGCCCACGTAGAATGGACCGACCCAGAAGTCGAACAGATCGCCGCCGATCAGCGTCCCTCCGCGGACGCGATACTTTCGTTCGAAGGACAGCAAGGCCATCTCTCTATCTCCGCGTTTGGCGGCGCGGCCCGGGTCGGGTCGTCAGCCGTCTTGGTAGTGTCAGAATGGGTTTGCTGCGGGCAGGCGGGGGCGCACTGAAAGCCCCGCCCGCAGCGATCTTGATGATCCCTTCGGACCAGCTCTTACTGGGCGCCTTGGGCAGCCAGCTCGAACCAGTTGAAGTGCTCCGTGCTCAGCAGGACGAGGTGAATCATCGCTGCCAGCAGGAACAGAAAGACGCCTTGCGCAACGAACACGCGGCGAGGATCAAAAATGAGCCAGATCTTGTAGAACTTTGCCATGTCTTGTCCTTACCAACCGTTCGCGAACCAGGGACGCCAGATGTACGTTGCCAAGTGAGCGACAACGGCCACGGCTGTGAAAAGCCAGAGCCCGCTCATGTAGACAGCGTGCAATTCTTGCGCCTGCTCGTCTGTAAGACCTGTAAAAGACAGGTTTTCAGCCATAGTCATTCCTCCGGAAATCAATGCTGACGCCGCGCACCCCGCGGCCGGGTCCTTTGGGGTCACCCCCTCCGGGCTCTGTCCACCTGCAGGCAGGCGTCCAGTCTCGTGTCTCGGCAGGCGCACACAGGCCGAGGACGTCTCTTGGTCCACGCAAACGCAGACCCGAAGTTATGTTTGTGACGCGGCTCACGCGTTAAAGATCATCGGCGTGATGATCCGCGCCTGGGTCCAGGCCCGGGCCATCGGGCCCTTGTCGGTAAAGCTGCGCGACTTGATCGCGGCCAGCGCCCAGGTCAGGCAGGCCAGCGGCAATGTCGCCACAAAGATGATCGCGAAATAGACCATGAACTCGGTCTTTACGCCGTTGCGCTTTTTCGCACTGGCCGCTGGGGCCATGTTCGATGTCATGTCAGTCATGCTGTTCCTCCCTCGGAAACGTTGTCTGACGACCCGGCCAGAACCGGATCAAGAGCGCGCACAGTTTCGATCACAACCCGGTCCGCACCGCTGGCGAGGGCTGCTTGCTCAGCCGCATCGCGCAAGGTCTTTGCCGCGGAAATCCGGGTCAGGATGGGGTGCTGGGCCACGATCTGGTCCAGCATGGCCTGCGCGTCTTCATCCCATGGGAAGTCACGGCGCAGGGTCGTCGGGGTCGCCTCGGCCGCATCCATATCGGTGGCCAGGGGCAGAATGTGAAAGAGTGCGTCAAAGAGGCCATTACAGACTTCTTGAATGACGTAGGTTGCGCCCGCATATCCCATAAATGGGGTACCCGTGGCCCGGCGAATGGCAGCGCCGGGAAAAGACGCAGGTATGAATGCAGGGCTTGGGCCGTGTCCGCCCTTCAGCTCCGCCAGATACATCTTTTCATTGATGGACCCAAAGACCACCAGGGGACGCTTCTGGCCCATCCAGGCGCGCACTTCCTCGTTGTTGGTCTTCTTGCCCGCCACCCGGGCGGTGGCAAAGGCACAGGGCAGACCCATGTCCTCTTCAAGGAACAGACGCAGGCCCCTTGCATAGGTTTCGTTCGCCACAACCGCAAAGGATGCGGTGGCAAAGAAGTCCTGTGTGACAGACCGCCAAAGGTCCCACACAGGTTTGAGCGTCGAATGCTTTTCGCGCTCGATAAAAGGTTCGGGGTCGAGGCCCACCAGGTTCCCCAGTGCGCGCAGGAACTTGGTGGTACTCTCGACCCCTATCGGGGCTTGTAGATACGGCTTGGCAAGAAGCTCGCTCAACCCGCGCCCGAACTCGCGGTACATGCAGATGTTCACATCCGCATTCACCAGATTTCGCATGTCGGCCACATGGGCACCCAAGGGCATCACCATGTTGACCTCGCAGCCGATCCCTTCGACCAGCCTGCGGATCTCGGCCAGATCGGATGGCATGTTGAAGGTGCCATACATCGGACCGAGGATGTTAACGCGAGGACGCGCACCTTCCTCGCGTTTCTTCTCGGGCGGCATCCGACCCTTGGTCATACCGAATTCGGTAAAGATCCAGGTCATCGCCCGATCCGCCGCTTCCCACTGATCCTCATCAATGGTGCGCGGCAGGAATCTCTGAATATTCGTGCCCTGAGGGGTGACACCCCCGCCGATCATCTCGGCAATGGAGCCGGTTACAACAACCGCAGGCAATGCCGGGTCCAACGTGCCCCAGGCCCGCTTCATGGCGCCCTCGGTGCCATCACGGCCCAACTCTTCCTCGCCCAGACCGGTGGTCACGATGGGCAATTCATGCGGTGGCAGTGCGTCGGTATAGTGCAGAACAGACGTCACCGGCAGGTTCTCGCAACCCACCGGGCCGTCGATCACACATTGCAGCCCCTTCACGGCGCAGAACGCGTACACCGCGCCCCAGTATCCCCCGGCCCTGTCATGATCCGTGATCAGCATGTCCGACCCTCCCGGACATGAAGCGCAAGGGCATGGCCGCGCCGCGGGGTGGGCAGTATGCCCGCCCCGGGGGGGCGGTGCGGGCATGCCCGGCCTATCGACCGGGCGCAGGATATGTTCCACGTGCCGCGCACTAAATCATCTCCGCCGCTTTCGCGGCCTTGGCTTGGCGTTCCAGCTTCTTCAGGTTCTGCGCCCGGAAATCAGGCCGCGTATTCGGCGCACCTTCCCAGACACCCGCCGTATCGCCCTCGCCCACACCTTCAAAGAAGGCCTTCATATGATCCATGCGCCCCTTGTTGGCGATGGCGGCATTGATGACCTGTGCCAGCGATCCAGCACCCGCCACACCCATCAGGGGCCGGGCCGAAATCAGGTTGGTGAAATAAAGCCCGGGAATACCCAGCTCCTTGGCCTTCTGCACAACAGGCGTCGTGCCGATGGCGAGGTCCGGCTGCACCGCCTCCATCGCGGCACAATCATCTTCCAGTGACGCGCGGAATTTCACCTTCACGCCCTTGGCCTCAAGCCATGCCTGATCGTCGGCATTCCACGGCGTGCGCGGACAGGCTGTGCCCACGTAAGGCACCTCCGCCCCGCTCTCGATCAGCAGACGGGCGACCAGCAACTCGGACCCTTCATAGCCCGA
>NZ_JBYNDP010000070.1:0-21583 GCF_059783535.1 Tateyamaria sp.
TGCTCTTTGCCCTGATCCCCCGCATTGCACTGTACTGGCCGGCGCGCAAAATGGCTGCCGTGGGAGCGTTGATCGCTGCTTCGGTCTATCTTGCGTTGTCGGGGGGGAATGTCGCGACCGAGCGTGCTTTTGTCATGGTGGCGGTTGCCCTTTGTGCCGTTCTGGTCAACCGGCGAGCCCTTAGCCTGCGGGCCGTGGCCATGGCGGCCCTTATTGTTCTGACATTGCGGCCGGAGGCATTGATGGGCCCCGGCTTCCAGATGTCATTTGCCGCCACCACCGCACTTGTCGCCGTCTTTGGCTGGATCCGCGATCTTGACTGGTCGTTGGGCCCAAAATGGCTGCAGCCTGTATTGGGGGTTGTGATCTCCTCGGCCGTTGCAGGGCTTGCGACCGCACCGATTGGTGCCGCGCATTTCAACACGATGGCGCATTACGGGCTGATCGCGAACCTCGCAAGTGTGCCGTTGATGGGTGCACTCGTGATACCGTCCGCGGTGTTGGCACTTGTGCTGGGACCCGTCGGCCTTGACGGCATCGGTTTGTGGTTGATGGGGCTGGGGTTGCGCTGGATCCTGTGGGTTGCCGATACCGTATCCGGGTTGGAGGGCGCACAAGGTTATGTCGCCGGACCGGTTCCTGCCGTGTTGCCCCTGATGGCCTTGGGCATGCTCTTTGTGATCCTGTGGCAGGGGCGTGTACGCATTGCAGGGTTGGCTGGCGTCGCTGTGGCTTTTGCGCTGTGGCAAACGGGAGAGCGCCCTCAGGTGCTTGTGGCCGATACGGGCGGCATCGTGGGCCTGATGACCGAGGAAGGGCGCGCTTTGAGCAAAGCCAAGAGCGCAGGCTTTGTCGCGCGCAACTGGTTGGAAAACGATGGCGAAGGGATTGATCAGGCGGATGCGGCAGCGCGCTGGACAGAGGGGAGCGGCCCCCGGATTGTCCACCTGAGCGGCAAACGCGCGGCTGAGGGATTTTTGGGCTGTGCGAAAGGGGACATTGTTGTCAGCAACACGAAGCTGGCCGATGCTGCAAACCTTCCGTGCCTTGTGCTGTCCCCACCCATTTTACGGCGCACGGGCGCAATTGCCTTTGTGGAAACCGCGAACGGCCTACGCATCAGAACAGCGCGTGACGTTGCCGGGGATCGCATGTGGTCGGGCTGGACGAAAACGCCACCACCCGAACTGACAAGGCTTATCGACAACAATTGGGCCGTTGCCGAAAACAAGTAAGGCGGACCACTGGTCCGCCTTGTAACATATATTCCTTACGATGATCGCAATGGGTAAGGCGCACGTGTCGTGCGCCCAGGTTCAATAGGTGCGGATCAAACCGACGAGCCGCCCTTGCACCTTCACCTGTCCCACGGGGAAAACGCGTGTCTCGTAGGCTGGATTTGCTGCTTCAAGCGCAATCGTATCACCCTTGCGCATATAGCGCTTCAGCGTTGCCTCGTGGTCTTCGACAAGCGCCACGACAATGTCGCCGTTATCGGCTGAGGATGTTTCGCGGATGACCACGACGTCACCATCATTGATGCCTGCATCGATCATCGAGTCGCCCTTGACCTCGAGCGCATAGTGATCGCCTTGTCCCGACAGCATCTGTCCGGGCACAGCCACAGAATGCGAGACCTCGGAGATTGCAGAGATTGGAACCCCGGCGGCGATCCGGCCCATGACAGGCAAGGTTATCGCGTCTGCGGTCTCAACGGGGTGGGCAGCCGCCGGGGGAGGCGCGTCAGGTTTGTCGCCATCAATGACGCGCGGCTGGAAGCCACTTGGGGCGCCACCCAGACTTTCGGGCAGACGCACGACTTCGATGGCACGGGCGCGGTGCGCGAGCCGGCGGATAAAGCCACGCTCCTCAAGCGCTGTAATCAGTCGGTGGATGCCTGATTTCGAGCGCAAATCCAGCGCCTCTTTCATCTCGTCAAAGCTGGGGGGAACCCCGTCGCGCTGCACCCGTTTGTGAATGAATTCGAGCAGATCCAGCTGCTTTTTCGTCAACACTGTTCGTCCTCCAAGCTCATTTTGTTTGGGTTTGTTCTATGGACGTTCCCCTTTTGTGTCAACAGGTCAGGTCAAATCGACCACATCCACCAGATCACCAGCGTCACGGGGCGGGTCATTGGGGGGCCGCACGATCAGGGCATTTGCATTGGCCAGCACACTTAACAATGAACTGTCCTGCAGACCTGCATCCTCGACCGCGCCATTTCGGACCCGCCCGCGCATGTAATGCTCGCGTGGGCCATTTGCGGTCAGCGGCGCCGCAAGCGGCATTTGGCGGCGAGGGGCGGGGGCTTGACCCAATCCTTGCATTGCACGGATCATCGGGGTCAGAAAAACTGTGCCGCACACCATTGCGGACACGGGATTTCCCGGAAGGCCAATCATAGGCGTGCCGTGCAACCGTCCTGCCATCAGTGGTTTGCCCGGGCGCATCGCGACTTTGTAGAAACTGCGCTCCATACCCAACTCGCCCGCAACATGGCCAACAAGGTCATGATCGCCGACCGATGCACCACCGATTGTGACGATCAGATCGGCGCCTTGAGCCAGGCTGAACACAGTTGTCAGGGATGCAGCGCTATCACGCGCAATGGGCAAGAGGCGGGGCACAGCCCCAAGCCGCCGAAGCGTTGCGGCCAAGCCAAACGTGTTCGATGCGATAATCTGATCCGGGCCCGGGTCTTCGCCCGGCATGACCAACTCGTCCCCTGTTGCGATCAGCGCCACGACCGGTGCGCGTCGCACAGGAACCTGTGGCACATTCATCGACGCCAGAAGGGCAATGTCAGCTGGGGCGAGGATGCGGGGGGCGTCGAGCGTGTCACCTTCGGCAAAATCGATACCAGCAGGGCGGATGTTGTCCTTTGGGCCGGGATCGTCCGTGATTGTGATCAGATCGCCACTGCGAGTGACATCTTCCTGGATGACAACCTTGTCGGCACCCTCGGGGACTGGCGCGCCGGTAAAGATACGCACGGCTTGACCCGCGCCAACTGTCCCAGTCCATCCATGTCCGGCAGCAGCTTCACCAACCACTTTGAACTGTGCGTGCAAATCTGCCTCAACTGCTTTGAGCGCGTAGCCGTCCATTGAAGATGCAGCAAAGGGCGGCTGGGTGCGCTGCGAGGCGACGGGTTCAGCCAAAACCCGACCATCCGCTTCAAGAAGCGGCAAATGTTCGACTGGCATTTTATCCGCAAGGTCGAACAGGTTTTCAAGCGCTTGGCTGACGGTGATCATGGCGCCTCGTAACGCCCGGACTTCCCGCCATCTTTCAGAACGACCCGCAAGCCGCCAATCTCCATGCCTTTGTCGACGGCCTTGGCCATATCGTAGACGGTAAGGGCGGCAGTGGAGGCGGCGGTCAGCGCTTCCATCTCGACCCCCGTTTGGCCCGTTGTCTTGACGGTTGCCGTGATGCGCAGCCCCGGCAGGTCCGCGTCAGGGGTCAGATCGACAGACACTTTGGTGATGGGCAGAGGGTGGCACAGGGGGATCAGGTCAGCGGTGCGCTTGGCTCCCATGATCCCGGCAAGGCGGGCAACGCCGATGACATCACCCTTCTTCGCTCGACCTTCGGTAATGATATCAAAGGTTTCCGGCTGCATCTTCACCCATGTCTCGGCTACGGCGATGCGGTCGGTGACATCCTTGTCCGAGACATCGACCATGTGCGCCGCGCCTTGATCATCGAAATGCGTCAGTGCCATTACATGCCCCCTCCGGCAGTGAGCGGGTTGGCAAGCAAGGTCCGCGTGGCTGCGGCGACGTCGTCCTGCCGCATCAGGCTTTCGCCGATCAGGAAGGTGCGGGCGCCGTACATGGCAAGATCAGCGAGGTCGGCCGGTGTATTGAGCCCACTTTCGGCCACGATGGTCCGATCTGCTGGCACCTGCTTCGACAGGGTGCGGGTGGTGTCGAGCGTCACCTCGAATGTCTTGAGGTTGCGGTTGTTGATGCCCATGAGGGGGCTTTTCAGAGCCGCAGCGCGTTCAAGCTCTTCCGCGTCGTGCACTTCCAGCAGCACATCCATGCCCCACTCAAACGCCGCTTCTTCCAGTTCGTGGGCCTGTGAATCGCTGACGGACGCCATGATGATGAGGATGCAATCGGCCCCAAGTGCGCGCGCCTCGGCCACTTGGTAGGTGTCATACATAAAATCCTTACGGAGAGCGGGCAGGGCGCAGGCGTCGCGGGCTTGTGTCAGGAACTCTTTGGCGCCCTGAAAACTTGGGGTGTCCGTCAGGACCGACAGGCATGTGGCGCCGCCATCTTCGTAGGCTTTGGCGAGCGCCGCCGGATCGAAATCCGCCCTGATCAACCCTTTGGATGGGCTGGCTTTCTTGATCTCGGCAATCAGGCCGTAGGCTTCCCGGTTCGCAACCTGCAATGCATGTGCAAATGGGCGAACAGGCGATGCCTCGCGCGCTTCCGCTTCCACGGCTTCAAGTGATTTGGACGCCTTGTCGGCCGCCACTTCCTCAAGCTTGTAGGCTTTTATTTTGTCGAGGATCGTATCTGTCATCTGTTGCGCTTTTTTCTGGCGGAGGGACCGAGGGGCCAGCCCCTCGTGCTCCCCGGAGTTTATCTGGCAAGATGAAAGAGCTTCAACCCGCTTGCGTGATCTTTGCGACCTTCTGGATTTTGTCGCGCGCGGCACCGCTGTCGATGCTTTCGGCGGCCCGTGCGACACCTTCCTTGAGGTCTGTAACGGTGCTAGCAACCTTGAGCGCTGCTGCGGAGTTCAGGAGGACAGCGTCGCGATAGGCACCGGGTGCGCCGTCCAACAGGGCCGAGAACGATTTGGCATTCTCTTCTGGTGTGCCGCCTACGATGGCCTCGAACGGATGGGTTGGCAGCCCTGCTTCTTCCGGGTGCACTTCAAAATCGGTGACTGTGCCATCGGACAGGGCAGAGACCCAGGACACGCCTGTGATCGTCAACTCGTCCGTGCCGTCCGAGCCATGGACGAGCCATGCGGCTTCGGACCCGAGTTGGCCAAGTGTTTCGGCCATGGGACGGATCAGATCGCGTGAGAATGCGCCAGTCAGTTGCCGTTTGACGCCCGCGGGATTTGTGAGCGGTCCGAGGATATTGAAAATTGTCCGTGTGCCGAGTTCGGCGCGTGTCGGCATCACGTGGGCAATGGCCGGATGATGCATTGGCGCCATCATGAAGCCGATACCGGCACCCTTGATAGCCTTTTCGACCACGTCAGGACCGACCATCACGTTGATACCCATCTGGGTCAGGGCGTCAGCCGCTCCGGACTTGGAACTGAGGTTCCGATTGCCGTGTTTGGCGACCGTTACGCCTGTGCCAGCAACGACGAATGCAGTGGCCGTCGAGATGTTCAAGGTGCCCTTGCCGTCCCCACCTGTGCCCACGATGTCCATGGCGCCAGCAGGCGCGTTAACCGCATTGCACTTGGCGCGCATGACGGCTGCAGCCGCGGCATACTCATCAACGGTTTCGCCGCGTGTCCGCAAGGCCATGAGGAAGCCGCCGATCTGACTGGGCGTTGCTTCGCCATCAAAGAGGATTTGGAAAGCTGTTTCGGCCTGATCGCGTGTCAGTGGACCGTTTGCCGCCGCATCAATGAGCGGTTTCAGTGCGTCACTCATGCGGCCACCGGCATGAGGTCGAGGAAATTCTGGAGCATAGCGTGCCCGTATTCCGAGCGGATCGATTCCGGATGGAATTGCACGCCGTGGATCGGCAATTCCTTGTGGGCGAGGCCCATGATCGTGCCGTCTTCGAGCGCGCCGGTGATTTCCAGCTTATCCGGCAGGCTGTCCCGGTCGACGATCAGCGAATGGTAACGGGTCGCTTCGAACGGGCTTGGCAGCCCTTTGAACACCGAGTGATTGTCATGGTGCATTGTGCCCATCTTGCCGTGCACGATCTCGTTCGCGCGCACGACTTTACCACCAAAGGCTTGCCCGATGGTCTGATGACCAAGGCATACGCCCATAAGAGGGGTGCGTGTTTCGGCGGCGGCGGCGGTGAGTGCAAGGCAAATACCTGCCTGATCCGGCGTCGCGGGGCCGGGCGACAGAAGGATGCCCTCGGGCTTGAGTGCCATCGCTTCTTGAACATTCAGGGCGTCGTTGCGGTAGACGTGCACATCCGCGCCCAACGATCCCAAATAATGGACGAGGTTGTAGGTAAAACTGTCGTAGTTGTCGATCAGCAGAAGCATGGGCGTATTCGATGTTCCAAGGGCGGACGTTGGCCGGTATAGTCGCGCCATACATGTTCAGGCTTGCCCGCCAGCGTCAAGAGGCGGGCGGCCTTCGAACAGGCACGAAGAGCAGGCTGTGGCACATCGCAAAGCGGGGCCATAGCGGGACAGGCAAAGAGGTCAGATATGGCACGGGGTTTTCTGAGCGGCATTTTCTGGGGTGGCGTGGTGAGCATTGCGGGCGCGGCGGCCCTGTCGATTGCCAGCGACAGCCCGACAGCGCCAGATGCCGTCGTGCGCGCACCTCAAGGTGTTGATGCCCCTCAGGAAGGCACGGGCGAGACGCCGCAGATGCGGGGCGATGCCGATCTGGTCATGGATGATGACGCGCCACAAATCGACAGTCCGGAAGCCGATGACCTGACTGCAGCAGAAGCGGCGGGTGCCGATACGCCATCCGTGCCACAGACCGGGCAGGCGGAAGGTCTGGCTGATCCGGCCGAGGTTGGTGAAGGCGCAACTGTCGCGATCGACACGGATGCGCCGGTGCAGCCCAGCCCACAGGGCGAAGCGCCACAAGCGCCTGTGAGTGAGACGGAGTTGTCCATTTCGACAGACCCCGCGCAACCGCCTGCGCCACAGGTTCCGGATGCGCCAACCGCCTTTGCCGAAGATGCACCGGCAACCCCCGAAGGCACAGACACACCGACTGCCGAAGCGGCGGCGCCCGATGCGCCAGACGCTGCCCCGGCTCCGGACGTTCCTGAGCGGGTCGATACACCGGTTGATCCGGAAACACCGCCCGAACGGTCCGCCGCGCTTCCCTCGGCGCTGGATCCAGCGACCGATGCCGGAGGGCCCACGATTGGGCGCCCAGCCACGTCTCTCGTTGACCGCGCTCCGAGTGCGGACGAACCACCTGCTGAAACGGACAATGTGACAAACGATACGGCGGCGGATGGCCCTCCGATCCAGATCTATGCAGCGCCTTTCGAGAACCCTGAAGACAAGCCATTGATGTCAATTGTCTTGATTGATGAGGGCGCAGATCTGACCGGCGGCAGCGTTGGCCTTGCAGCGTTGCGGAGTTTTCCCTATCCGCTGACATTCGCGGTGAATGCGTCGCTGCCTGATGCGGCAGAACGGGCAGCCGAGTATCGTGGGCAAGGGTTCGAGGTTGCAACACTTCTGGACTTGCCAGCGGGTGCCACGGCCTCTGACACCGAGGTGACGCTTTCGGCGGCCATAGATGCCGTGCCGGAAGCTGTTGCGGTGATGGAAGGGACCGGGACCGGCGTGCAAGAGACACGCGACACATCCGATCAAGTGGCTGCGGCCGTTTTGGCATCCGGTCACGGACTGATCCTGCAATCCAAGGGGCTGAACACTGCCCAGAAGCTGGCGGCGCGCGACGGTGTGCCGACCGGCCTGGTGTTCCGCGACTTCGACAGCGCGGGTCAGACGCCCACGGTCATCCGTCGGTTCTTGGATCAGGCGGCGTTCCGCGCGGGGCAAGAAGGCGGTGTGATCATGGTGGGACGGGTGCGGCCTGACACAATCTCAGCCCTGCTGTTGTGGGGGTTGCAGGACAGGGCAGAGCGCGTGGCGCTTGCACCGGTGTCTTCCGTTCTCCAATTGCTCGCCGAACAGCCGCAGTAGCGCTCAGATAATCTCATCCTCGTCAAAGAGCGGGTCGGCTTCCAATTGGGCCGTCATCGCCTCAACCGTGTCTTCGTCTGCTGTTGGACTGATCTCGGCCAGATGAAATACGGCGTCCCCCTCGTTTACCACGGGCAGAACGGCGCGCCCGATGAGTATTCCGGACGACGGGGCGATCAGTTCGGTTTCCGTTGACCCTGCCGGGTCGGAAATGGCCGCCAAAACCTCGTTTTCCTCGACAACGTCGCCCTCGGCCCGAAAGGTGCGCAGCAGGCCGCCTGAGGGCGCGCGCAGCCAAGTAGAGCCGTTGCAGGTCAAAGATGGGGTCCGTGGATGGGCGATACCCTTTGCGGCCAACATGTCCTGGTCCCGCATGACGCGGAGGATGCCCGCAACACCTGCGCGCACAGAAAACTCGTCAAACCGCAAACCTTCACCTGCTTCATAAAGCAAAACGGGTGTCTCGCGCTCTGCCGCTTCGCCACGCAATGATCCCTCACGCAGCGACGATGTGAGAATGACAGGTGCACCAAAGCTGCGTGCCATTTTCGCGGTGATCGGGTCGCCAGGCGTGATGCGAATTTGTGGCAGATTGGTGCGATGAACGGCTGCTGAATGCAGGTCGATACCGAAATCGCAGCGCAGAACCACATCATTCAGAAAGATATGTGCCAGACGCGACCCAAGGGACCCGCTCGCACTGCCGGGAAAGCAGCGATTCAGGTCGCGGCGGTCTGGCAGATAGCGGGATCGCGCGAGAAAGCCGAAGGCGTTGACGACCGGAACAACCAGCAGCGTCCCACGCAGTTTGTCGAGCTGTGGTGTGCGGAGCAGCCGACGGGCAATTTCCACGCCGATCACTTCGTCCCCGTGAACGGCAGCACTGACGAACATGGTGGGACCTGGAGGCTTGCCGTGCAAAACCTCGACACGAAGGGACACCGGTGTGTGGTCCGGCATGTCTGACACGGGCAGGGCCACGGATGCGCGGCTACCGGCGGCAACTGTGATGTTACCCAGTTGGAACGCTCCACGTGGCATCAACTATGGCCCACTACCGCGTTTGCCTGCGTGTCACTGGTTGCCGCCGCCAAAGCGCGCGGCGTCCGCTGCCGCCCGTCTGATGGCACCGGACTTGTGCACCGTTTCCATGAACTCGGCCTCAGGATCGCTGTCATAGACAACGCCGCCACCAGCCTGGATGTAGAGCTTCTGGTCCTGAACAACAGCCGTGCGCAGGGCGATGCACATATCCATGTCGCCACACGCGCTGAAATAGCCGACGCCGCCGCCATATACGCCTCGTTTTTCCGGCTCCAACTCGTCGATGATTTCCATCGCTCTTACCTTGGGTGCGCCAGATACGGTGCCTGCGGGCATCCCGGCAAAGAATGCGTCCAGCGCGTCCTTGCCCTCGGCCAGTTCGCCCACGACGTTCGAAACGATGTGCATCACGTGGCTGTAGCGTTCGACGATGAATTCCTCGGTGGGGCGCACGGTGCCAATGTTGGCCACGCGACCAACGTCATTGCGACCCAAATCCAGCAGCATTAGATGCTCTGCTAGCTCTTTCTTGTCGGCCAGCAGATCGGCTTCCAGTTCTTTGTCTTTTTCTGGCGTGTCCCCGCGGGGACGGGTGCCTGCAATCGGGCGGATCGTGACCTCGTTTCCGAACACACGGACCAGGATTTCGGGGCTTGCACCGACGACCTGAAAGCCGCCGAAGTTGAAGTAGAACATGAAGGGCGACGGGTTAGTCCGCCTCAGCGACCGGTAGAGCGCAAAGGGTGGCTCCCGGAACTCCTGCGTCCAGCGTTGTGCCGGCACGACCTGAAAGATGTCGCCCGCCTTGATGTAGTCGCGTGCCTTTTCGACGGCGGCTTTGTAGGCATCCTTGGTAAAGTTCGACACCGGTTCGGCTTGCGGGCTTGCATCCCCCAGATCACGGGTTTCGACCGGCATTGCGCGTTCAAGATCGCGGACCGCGTCCATCACCCGTTCGGCGGCCTGTGCATATGCGGCGCGCGCCGACTGCCCATCGCTGACCCATGCAGGCGAGACGACCGTGACCTCACCCTTCACGCCGTCAAGAACAGCCACGACGGACGGGCGCAGCATTAGGGCATCGGGCAGGCCAAGCGGGTCGGGGTTTACGTCCGGCAGGCGTTCAACCAGTCGGATCATGTCGTAGCCAAGATAGCCAAACAGACCGGCGGCGGCTTGTGGCAGATCGTCGGGCAGGGCAATGCGGCTTTCTTCGATCAGGGCTCGCAGCGCATCAAGGGGATTGCCGTCTAGCGGTTCAAACGCGTCGGCGTCGTAACGTGCCATGCGGTTGATCGAGGACGCTTCGCCATCGCAGCGCCAGATCAGGTCCGGTTTCATCCCGATGATTGAGTATCGCCCACGCACCTCGCCGCCGGTGACGGACTCAAGTACAAACGCATCTTTCTGGGCACCCGTTAACTTGAGCATCAGAGACACAGGCGTGTCCAGGTCTGCCGCAAGCCTTGTGTAAACCACTTGGTTTTGGCCTTCCGCATAGGCTGCGGCAAAGCTGTCGAAATCGGGAACGAGTGCCATCAGGGGAAGTTCACGTGCACAGCGTCCAGGGCTTGCTGGTTGATCTGTGTCCCTGCGCGCAGCACAACATCTTCGCCGAAGATATTGAAGATTTCACCGGCAAGAAGCTGACCCATCTCGGCGCTGAGCGCTTCGGTTTCGGCCTGTACTTCCGGTGTGTCAGCCGTTTCGTTGATCGCATCAAGCCGGACAACCAGCACCGCGCCATAGCCCGAGATGATGCGAACATCACCGGGTTCCATCTCGAATACAGCCGGCATGAATGTGGGCGGCGTGCCCTGTACGAACGCGTTGCGGTCCAAATCGGTTTCAATGATGGAGTCCAGTGATTGGCTGGCAAAGCTTTCGCCTGCTTCCAGCGCGGGCAGCAGGGCTTCGGCCTTTTCGGTCAGCCTGTTTTCTGTTTGCTCCGCTTCCCAGTTGCCCTGAACATTCAGCTTCGCTTCTTCAAACGGGGCAGGCCGCGGCGGCAGCAGGTCGTCCATCCGCATCGCGACGATACCGCCATCGTCCAGCTGGACGATTTCCGGGAAGTCATCTTGGGTCAGTTCCACAGCGGCATCGCGGAAGCCATCATAGGCTGCAATTCCGTCGCCCATGACCGGGAACCAGTCGATGGTGCCAAGCTGCATGTCGGTTTCGGCATCCAATTCCTCGAGCGTTGCGCCGCCCGCCAACAGGTTGTCGAATTCCTCGGCCAGAACTGCGACTTGCCTCCGTGCGGCGTCCAAGGCCAGTTCCTGCCGCAGCTGTGGTTCGGCATCCTCAAAGCTGATGATTTGGGCAGGCAGGACGCCGTTCACGCGGAACAGCGCCGGGCCAAGCGATGACGGAAGGGGACCAACGACATCTCCAACCTCGGCGTTGAAAACAGCTTCGCCCGCTGCGTCCAATTCAAGACGGTTCACGTCACCCATGTCGACATCGGCCAGTTCCAAGCCGCGTTCTGTCACCAGTGCTTCGAATGTTGTGCCATCCACCTCAAGCTGCGCTGCCGCGCGTTCAGCCGCATCCGCATCGAGATAGACCAGACGCTCAACGAGGCGCCGTTCGGGACGGTTGTATTGATCTGCTCGCGCATCGTACTCGGCGCGCAAGGTGCTTTCCTCAACTTCCATTGAGTCCAGGATCATGTCGGGCAGCAGCGCGGCATAGGTGATGCGCTTGGTTTCGGGCAGTTCATAGTCGTCGAGGTTGTCTTCGTAATAAGCACGCAAAACCTCGTCCGAGGGTGTGGGCAGTGCCGTTTCAAGATCAGCCTGACCCAGACGCACCCATGTGAAGTCACGCGTTTCGCCAAGAAAGGAGACCAGCGTGCGGGCGTATGTTTCGGGCATGCTGACACCCGAAACGATGGCACCTTGCAGGATCGAGCGGGATACTTCCTCGCGCAGTTGGTTTTCGAACTCGGATTCGCTGGTGCCTTGGTTGTCCAGCGTGAAACGGTAGGCATCGCGGTCAAACGTACCGTCAAGGCCGCGGAACGCCGGAATGTTCAGGATTTCGTCCCGGATTGTTTCGTCACCAACGCTCAGACCCATTTCGCCCGCTTCATGGTCCAGCGCGCGGGCGCGGACCAGACGGGCTAGAACGGCCTGGTCCAGACCAATGGCTTGGGCACGGGCAAAGGTCAGGGGCGTGCCTGTTTGCTGGCCAACCGCCTGCATCTCGCGTTGCAGCGTGTTGGCGTAGGTTTGCACGTCGATATGCTTGTCGCCGACCTTGCCGACGGTGCGGATTGTGCCTCCCAGACCATCAAGGCCAAAGCCGAGGCTGAGGCCCACAAACAAGAGGCCCAGAAGGATCCAAACGGCGATTTTCGAGATGGATGTGTTGCTCTTGGCCATGTGCGCCTTCTAACGGGTGTCGTTGCGGTTGAGGATGTCTAGCGGCACTGCCTGAGACGGGCAAGAGCGCGTTGGATTCAAAGGCTCAGCGCTGACAGTCTTGTGTAGAGGTCACTAATTCCGCTGGCGTCCAGGTTAGCAAAGGCAATGCGCAATTGTTGGCGTCCTTCGACAGCATCTTCGGGCCAGAACATGGTGCCGGGTAGACACAGGATACCCGCGTTACTCACCAGTTTCGGGGCGAGGTCGGCTGACGACATATCGAACGGGTGTTTCATGTAGGCGAAGTAGGCTCCCAACCCCATAAGCTCCCAGCCTTTGTCTGCCAGCACGGGAAATCCATCGGCAATGGCCTTGCGCCGCGCGAGGATTTCGTCGCGTTCCCCCGCGACCCAATCGCCTAGGTTTTCCAGCCCCCAAAGTGCTGCGTACTGCCCGATCTGCCCCGGGCAGATCGCAACGGTGTCGAGGAACTTTTCAGCTTCCGCCAGTCGCGCTGGTGATGTGACCAATGCGCCGACCCTGTGGCCGGTCAGGCGGTATGTCTTGGAAAAGGAATAGAGATGGATGAACGTATCTTCCCATCCATCCTGCTGAAATAGGGCGTGGGGTGCGCCTTTTCGGCTGTCAAAGTCGCGATAGGTTTCGTCAACAATCATGGTAATTCCGCCCGCTTTTGCCAGTTCGAAGAAGGCGAGCACGAGGTCATCCGGGTACTCAACGCCCGCCGGATTGTTCGGCGTGACCAATGCAATGGCGCGCGTCCGGTTGGTGATCAGGGCTTCGGCGGCCGCGACATCCGGCAACATACCTTCGCCAACGGGCAGCGGTACGGACGTGACCCCGGTCATATCCAGCCACATTTTATGATTAAAATACCATGGGGTTGGAAGGATAACTTCATCCCCTTCTTCGCACAGCATTGCGATTGCTGCGGCAAAGGCCTGATTGCAGCCGGATGTGATGGCGACATTGGCTGCGATCGTGTTCGCTGCGTAATGGCGATTGATCTGCTCCGACAATCCAGCACGCAACGCTGGCATACCCAAAACCGGACCGTAAAGGTGCGCGTCATCCTTGGTGAGCGCCGCATCGGCCATGGCTTGGCGCAGTGCGTCCGGCGGAGGATCAACCGGCGCTGCCTGGCTGACATTGATCAGCGGACGGTCTTCGGGGAAGGTGACGCCCTCGATCCAGCGCCGCGCCTCCATCACCGGAGGGGCGAATGTGGAAGAGGTGCGCGTCGTAGTCATTTGATTGCTCGTTTTGAAAGCGCCGGAGTCTCCGGCAGTCGCTTGGCAGGCAAGGTGATTGCGTTCTCAGTCGGTGCCGCGGTAGGGCTCGACATATTGCAGGGCCATATCCCAGGGGAAAAAGATCCAGGTATCCTGGCTGACGCCAGTGATGAACGTATCGACCATCGGTTCGCCCTTGGGCTTGGCATAGACGGTGGCAAAATGCGCTTTGGGATACAGTTCCCGTACCACTTCGAGGGTGCGGCCAGAGTCGACCAGATCGTCGATGACCAGAATACCTGTGCCGTCGCCCATCAGTTCGGCGTCAGGTGCTTTGAGCACTTCAACTTCGCCTTGGCTTTGGTGGTGGTAGGATTTGACGCTGATCGTGTCGACGGTCCGTATGTCCAACTCGCGGCTGACGATCATGGCCGGTGCCATACCGCCCCGGGTGATCGCCACAACTGCCCGCCATGCGCCATCATCCGGTCCTTGCCCATCAAGGCGCCACGCCAGCGCCCGGCTGTCGCGGTGGATTTGATCCCAGCTGATGTGGAACCCTTTTTCATGGGGGAGGCGGTCTGCCATTGTTTACTTCTCCAGGATCAGGCGCACGCCAAGCGCGCCGAGCAGTGTAGCCGCGATGCGGTCGAAAACAGGTTTGAGGCTGACATAACCGCGTCTGATATGCGGCGTGCTCAGCGCAAGGGCGAGAAGCGTGTAGAACGCCAGTTCAAGCAGCCAGTGATTCAACACGATGACCATAATGTCTGACGCCGCGAGCCCTTGGGGAAAGACAACAACAATGACCGCCGCCGCAAACAGCATCGACTTCGGGTTGCCGAAATTCAGCAGCATCCCGGACAAGACTGCCTGTCCACGTGGTTTCGGAGCATCGCCCAGCTGATCACGTGCATGTCGCCACGTTTGGATCGCAATCCAGATCAGGTACAGCGCCCCACCGATCTTGAGAGCGGTGTACGTCCAGGGAAAGAGTGTGAAGACGGCTTCAAGCCCCAGCAGTGCCGCGAGCGTCCACATCGCGGCGGCAGTGCCAAGACCAATGCCGGTCGCAATCCCGGCGGCGCGACCGCCTGTTACAGTCGCTTTAGTGATAAACAACATGGCTGCACCGGGTGAAAGCAACGCAGCCAGCAGGACGGTATTGAAAGCAATAAGCTCTGCCAGTGTCAGGCTCATCTTTTACCCTTTTTCGATATCGGGCGCGTCGACGGCCTTCATGCCGACCACATGGTACCCCGCATCAACGTGAAGGTTTTCACCGGTCGTCCCGGATCCCAGATCGCTCAGTAGGAACAGCGCAGATTTGCCAACGTCATCGATGGTCACGTTGCGCCGCAGCGGCGAGTTGTACTCGTTCCACTTCATGATGTAGCGGAAATCACCGATGCCCGACGCCGCAAGGGTCTTGATGGGGCCAGCACTGATCGCATTGACGCGGATGTTGTCCTTGCCCAGATCTTCGGCCAGGTATTTGACCGATGCCTCAAGCGCGGCCTTGGCGACACCCATGACATTGTAGTGCGGCATGACCTGTTCTGCACCGTAGTAGGTGAGGGTCAGGGCGCTGCCCCCATCCGTCATCATCTTTTCGGCCCGCTGCATAACTGCGGTGAATGAGTAGACCGAGATATCCATGGTGAGCGTGAAATTGCCGCGGCTTGTATCAACGTAGCGGCCGCGCAACTCATTCTTGTCTGAGAAGCCGATGGCATGGACGATGAAGTCCAGTTTGCCCCAACGTTCTTTCAGTGAGCCAAACAGAGCATCAATTGATGCCTCGTCGCCCACGTCGCAGGGAAGTACGATGTCACTGCCAAGTTGAGCGGCCAGCGGATCGACGCGTTTCTTGAGCGCATCCCCTTGATAGGAAAATGCAAGTTCGGCCCCGGCGTCGCTAAGAGTACGTGCAATACCCCATGCGATGGATTTGTCATTGGCGAGACCCATGATCAGACCTCGCTTGCCCGTCATCAGATTGCCCGCCATGTCGCTGCCCATCCCGTCCCTCGTTATCGGCTTTGTGTCTGGCGGCCAGCTTTATGCCATTGCCCAAGACGCATCAAGAGAAGGTGCGGCAGTTGAACCTGGTTGCGCGCAAGGCTAGCTGTTTCAAAACACGACAGGAGATAGAGATGGTCGATCGGGCTGGGAAATTTGCGGGCGATAACCCCTTTGACATCGTGCGTGCCTGGATGGCCGAGGCGGAAGAAGCGGAACTGAACGATCCGAATGCCATCGCACTCAGCACGGTGGACGCCGATGGCCTGCCCAATGTCCGTATGGTCTTGTTGAAGGACATCGAGGATGACGCCTTTGTCTTTTATACGAACTATACCAGCGCTAAGGCTGCAGAACTGGACCAGACGGGCAAGGCCGCCTTTGTGATGCATTGGAAGTCGTTACGGCGGCAAGTGCGGGTGCGTGGCGTTATAGAGAAAGAAGAGGGGGCGAAGGCCGACGCTTACTATGCATCCCGTTCACTTAAATCGCGCCTTGGTGCGTGGGCGTCAGACCAAAGTGCTCCACTGGACAGCCGTACTGCACTGATGACAACGGTCGCCAAGGTCACGGCGCAGCACGGTACCAATCCCTCTCGCCCACCGTTTTGGGGCGGCTACAGGATCACACCCGTGGAGATTGAGTTTTGGGCTGACGGCGCGTTTCGATTGCATGATCGCTTCTGCTGGAGGCGTGAAAAACCGGGTGCTGTATGGCAAGTGACCCGGCTCAGCCCGTGAATTTCACGTAGCGTGAAATGTAAACATATGAATTTTAAACGGTATTTCCTGCTTGAATTATGAGGTGAAAATGGCGCAAGTCTTGGTGTGCGGCATAATGCACTCATAGAAAGACAAGTCGTGTCAGAACACACTGAAGATACGGATGTGGTTACGGGGACCGTGAAGTGGTTCGATCCTGTTAAGGGGTTCGGATTTATTGTCGCCGATTCCGGTGGCCCGGACATCCTGCTGCATGTAAATGTGTTGCGAAATTATGGTCAGTCTTCGGTTGCGGATGGCGCCGAAGTAAATGTGCGTATCCAACATACGGAGCGTGGCGTTCAGGCTGTCGAAGTCATATCGATCAAACCACCCGAACATACGGATTCGTCTTCCCTTACCGACCTTGCAGAGATGGACCAGCACGACGTGACAGACGCGCCGTTGCAACCGGGTCGCGTCAAGTGGTTCGACAAGGGCAAGGGGTTTGGATTTGCCAATGTGTTTGGCAGCTCGGATGATGTGTTTCTGCACGTCGAAGTATTGCGCCGCTCCGGGTTGTCAGACCTTCAGCCTGGTGAGGCACTTGCGTTGCGCGTGATTGATGGAAAGCGCGGTCACATGGCGGCCGAAGTTTTGGCGTGGGAAGCGGCGCTCACCAAGAAGGGCGATTGATCATGCGCCGCTCGTTCCACCGGGCATTTGTGGCGCTGATTTTCTGTCTATGTGCGCAAGTTGTTGCAGCAAAGTGCAATGATGCGACTGTTTGGCTCCGAGGCGATTTTGGTTCGGCGCGCTTTAACGTTGAGATTGCCGATACTAATCGCGCACGCGCCATCGGACTGATGAACAGACCTTCCATGCCAATAAGCGAGGGGATGCTGTTCATATATCCCCGGCCGCAACCCTTGTCGTTCTGGATGCGAAATACGCTCATTTCGCTTGATATGCTGTTCCTGGATCCAACAGGGACCGTAACCAAGATCCATCACGATGCTATCCCGTTGGATGAGACGCCGATTCCCGGTGGGGACGGCCTTACTCACGTCCTCGAAATCAACGGGGGCCTTGCGCGCATGATGGGGATTCAGGAAGGCGCGCAGATGCGGCACCCCAGCTTTGATCAAGATATCGCTGTTTGGCCCTGTTGATTGCACGCTTTGGGCTTTTCAATTGCGTTTGCCCCGTCTAAGACAGCGCCACGGTCGGAGCGTGGCGCAGCCTGGTAGCGCACCTGTTTTGGGTACAGGGGGTCGGAGGTTCGAATCCTCTCGCTCCGACCATTTCATCTAGTTTGAAGCAATACCGCCTGTTGCGATCAGCAACTGATCCATCAATTGATCCAGCGCGCGCTGTTTGATGTAGATGCGCCTCGGGTTGCCTGACTTTTGCACAACCTCTGCAAAGTAAGACAATTCAACAACGAAATCGCCGTTGTCTTTGTCCGTCTCCTTTTGAACCACCAGCGTCGGTGCTTCGAGCGCGCCATCATATTGCAGCACAAGAAACGCTGCGACGTCTGGCGGCGGTAGAATGCGGCATTGAACAACAGAGCGGGATACAACACGCAACTCATCCCCCGGCGCATCGCATGAGGAGCGGAACGCATCATCTAGTGGACCGGGATTCGCGGCAAATGTTGCGCGGCGCACTGGCAAATCTTGTTCGTCCGTCACTACGGTTTCTACATATTGTGGTGCGCAGGCGCCTAGGGCGACCGCGAAACAGACTATGAGGGGTCGCATCTGGGGGCCTCTGTTCAGGGATATGAAGACCTGATCATATTTTCCGCAGCGCGGCAAAACCTTTCTGCCGAGGCGGGCGTTAACTGTGGATAACTTCACGTGAAGCATCCACAGCTTGGATTAAGTGGTGAGATTGGTTTGAGTTTTTTGGATGGATGCCGTGGACGAAATTTTGCCGAAACACGCACGTGTTAACGAAGTGAATCGCAGGTAACGCCGCCCGACAAAGTTGACCCCATCGGTCAAGGAAAAAGATGTCAAAAAACTTTTAAAATATCGTTGACGTGAACCCTGCCTATACGCCAGTTTGTGTGGGCCGGGTGGTTCATCACAACATTTAGTGGTCAACACTATGGGTGAAGCGCCGGGCACGAGGGACAGGGGATGCCGCCATACCACGAGACTTCGCAGGCACCTAGCCGGGCCTGCAGGGTGGTTCAGTGACTTTGTACCGACATCAACAATGGGGACCTGCAACGTCAGGTTCACCTTTCCGAACACCAGCTGGGAATGAGGCAGCGCGATGAAGATTGAAAGACAGTTCACCAAAGCCGGTCAGGACGCGTATGCGGCTCTTGATTTCGTGACAACCGCGTCCGAGATCCGCAATCCCGATGGGACAGTGGTGTTTCGTCTGGACGAGGTTGAGGTGCCCAGTGCGTGGAGCCAAGTGGCCAGCGACGTCATCGCGCAAAAATACTTCCGCAAAGCGGGCGTGCCCTCCAAGCTTCAGAAGGTCGAAGAAAAGGACGTACCCGAGTTCTTGTGGCGGTCCGAAGCGGCCGATGGCGCCGAAATGGGCGGCGAAACATCGTCCAAGCAGGTCTTCGACCGTTTGGCCGGGGCGTGGGCATATTGGGGTTGGAAGGGCGGCTACTTCTCGACCGAAGAAGATGCGCGCGCGTACTACGACGAGATGCGCCATATGCTGGCGACCCAACGTGCAGCACCGAACTCGCCACAATGGTTCAACACCGGTTTGCACTGGGCGTACGGGATTGATGGTCCGGCGCAAGGACACCATTATGTCGACTACAAGACCGGCAAGCTGACCAAATCCAAATCCTCCTATGAACATCCGCAGCCGCATGCCTGCTTCATCCAGTCCGTTGAAGACGATCTGGTGAATGACGGCGGCATTATGGACCTGTGGGTCCGCGAGGCGCGCCTATTCAAATATGGGTCGGGGACCGGCACCAACTTCTCGAGCCTGCGGGGCGAGGGCGAGAGCCTGTCCGGTGGCGGCAAGTCGTCCGGTTTGATGGGCTTCCTCAAGATCGGCGACCGTGCGGCAGGCGCGATCAAGTCGGGTGGTACCACGCGACGTGCAGCCAAGATGGTGATCGTCGATGCGGACCACCCTGATATTCAAGACTTCATCAACTGGAAGGTGATCGAAGAGCAAAAAGTGGCGTCCATCGTCGCGGGCTCCAAGATGCACGAGGAAAAGCTGAACGGCATCTTTGAAGCCTTCGGCACATGGGATGGCGCCGAAGCAGACGCCTATGATCCCAAGAAAAATAATGCGTTGAAGGGAGCAGTAAAAGCAGCCAAAAAGGTTGCGATCCCCGAGACATATATCAAGCGCGTGTTGGATTACGCCAAACAGGGTCACACCAGCATCGAATTCCCGACCTACGACACTGACTGGGATTCGGAAGCATATAGCTCGGTCTCTGGCCAGAACTCGAACAACTCGATCCGTGTGACCAACGCGTTCCTGACTGCGGTCGAAAAGGACGCCGATTGGGAACTGATCAGTCGCGTGGATGGCTCGGTCACCAAAACCGTCAAAGCGCGTGAGCTTTGGGAGCAAGTGGGTCACGCCGCTTGGGCCTGTGCCGATCCCGGCATCCAATACCACGACACCGTTAACGACTGGCACACATGCCCCGAAGACGGTGCGATCCGCGGATCGAACCCCTGCTCCGAGTACATGTTCCTCGACGACACGGCCTGTAACCTCGCGTCGATGAACCTGCTGACCTTCCTGAAAGACGGCAAGTTCCAGGTCGAAGACTACATGCACGCGTCGCGTCTGTGGACCGTGACGCTGGAAATCTCGGTTATGATGGCGCAGTTCCCGTCGAAGGAAATTGCACAACGCTCCTATGACTTCCGGACGCTGGGTCTGGGCTACGCCAACATTGGCGGTCTGCTGATGAACATGGGCCACGGTTACGACAGTGACGAGGGCCGGGCGCTCTGCGGCGCGCTGACCGCGATCATGACCGGCGTATCCTACGCCACTTCGGCTGAGATGGCGGGCGAGTTGGGGCCGTTCCCCGGTTACAAGAAGAACGCCAACCACATGCTGCGGGTAATGCGCAACCACCGCAATGCCGCCTATGGTGCGACCGAAGGCTACGAAAAGCTGGCGGTGAAGCCGGTTGCTCTGGACCACGCCAACTGCCCCGATCCGCGTCTGATCGACGTTGCCATGGGCGCATGGGACGAGGCGCTGAAGTTGGGTGAGAAGAACGGGTATCGCAACGCGCAATCCACCGTGATTGCACCGACCGGCACCATTGGTCTGGTCATGGACTGCGATACAACCGGGATTGAGCCTGACTTTGCCCTTGTGAAGTTCAAGAAGCTGGCCGGTGGTGGTTACTTCAAAATCATCAACCGTTCGGTGCCTGCAGCGCTGGAAAACCTCGGATATGGCTCCGCTCAGATCGAGGAAATCGTCAGCTACGCAGTGGGCCATGGCTCTATCGGCAACGCACCGGCGATCAACCACACAACGCTGACCGGTCACGGCTTTGGTGCGAATGAGCTGGCCAAAGTGGACGCGGCGCTGGAAAGCGCCTTCGACATCCGCTTCGTCTTCAACCAGTGGACGCTGGGCGAAGAGTTCTGCACCGGCGTGCTGGGCATTCCGGCTGAAAAGCTGAACGACCCTACGTTTGACCTGCTGAAATCGCTGGGCTTCTCCAAGGCCGATATCGACGCTGCAAACGACCATGTCTGCGGGACGATGACGCTGGAAGGGGCGCCACACCTCAAGGAAGAGCACTACCACATCTTCGACTGCGCCAACCCGTGCGGCAAGAAGGGTAAGCGGTTCCTGAGCGTGGACAGCCACATCACTATGATGGCCGCGGCCCAGTCGTTCATTTCGGGCGCGATCTCGAAAACGATCAACATGCCCAATGATGCCACCATCGAGGACTGCCAACGCGCCTACGAGTTGTCGTGGTCGCTGGGGGTAAAGGCCAACGCGCTCTATCGTGATGGCTCGAAACTGTCGCAACCTCTGGCCGCGGCGCTGGTCGAGGATGACGAGGACGCTCAAGAGGTGCTCGAAAGCGGTGCACCCGCAGAGAAAGCTGCTGTGCTGGCCGAGAAGATTGTTGAGAAGATCGTCGTGAAGGAGATTGTGAAATCTCATCGCGAGAAGATGCCTCAGCGCCGCAAGGGCTACACTCAGAAAGCCATCGTCGGGGGCCACAAGGTCTACCTGCGGACCGGTGAGTATGAAGACGGCAATCTGGGCGAGATCTTCATCGACATGCACAAGGAAGGCGCTGGCTTCCGGGCAATGATGAACAACTTTGCCATCGCAG
>NZ_JBYNDP010000071.1:0-15177 GCF_059783535.1 Tateyamaria sp.
CGCTTTTCGGTGAAGGGGTCACCGACCTGCACGGTGGGGCGCTTTTCCTCGATCGTGTCGTCAAACTCGGCGGAGGCCATTGTCGCACCACCCACACCGTCGCGGCCGGTCTTGGCACCGAGGTAGACGACTGGCATTCCGACGCCCGAAGCGGCGGAGTAGAAAATTTTGTCTGCGTCAGCCAGACCTGCTGCAAAAGCATTCACAAGGCAGTTGCCGTTATAGGCAGGGTCAAACCGCACTTCTCCGCCGGCGCAAGGCACGCCAAAGGCGTTGCCGTAGCCGCCTATGCCTTCAACCACACCATGCACCAGTTGGCGGGTCTTGGGGTGGTCGGGTTCACCGAAGGACAGGGCGTTCATCGACGCAATCGGGCGGGCCCCCATGGTGAAGACGTCGCGCAGGATGCCACCCACACCGGTGGCTGCGCCCTGGTAAGGTTCGATGTAGCTGGGGTGGTTGTGGCTTTCCATCTTGAAGACCACGGCCTGGCCATCGCCGATGTCGACAACGCCGGCATTCTCACCGGGGCCGCAGATCACCTGTGGGCCGGTGGTGGGCAGTTTCTTGAGATGGATCTTGGAGGATTTGTACGAGCAATGTTCGTTCCACATCGCCGAAAAAATGCCGAGCTCGGTAAAGCTTGGCTCGCGTCCGATGATCTCGAGGATGCGGTCGTATTCGTCGGGTTTGAGCCCGTGACTTGCGATCAGATCTTCGGTGATTTTCGGTTCTGGCATGTGGTGTCCCCCGGCTTTGGACCGCTCTTTAGAGCAGGGACGGGGCAGGGGAAAGGGTTTGTCCCCGCGGGGACAGCCTGTTCGGTAGGTTTAGGGTATTTTCATCGCTTTTTGATCGTTCCGAGGGATCAATTGCTTAGATCATCGCGCGGTCGCTTGGGCCGAAATTAACCAATTTTCGGCAGGCTGGGCCCCGACCGGATGCGGTCGCGCGCCCTTTACCCAAGACAGGGCGCGCTTTCCGCATAGAATTCTTACCCGTTCAACAGGAGGATGGTGAGGATTCCATCGCCATCGGAGGAGGACGAACGTGCCTTGCCTCGCAGCCGTTGAGTATCGGCATCGAGGACGAGGTTGCCGCCTTGCAGTGTCAATTGGTCAGTCGTGGTCGTGACAATCACATCCTTGCTGCGCAACCGGAAGATCGACCCGGCACGGGGCACGAGAAACAGGCGTGTCCGGTCTTGGTTGATCCGCAATCCATTGGTCAAACCCACGAAGTCTCCGTCTGCAGAATAGACGCGAATGCCGCTTTTGCCATCGATGGCGGCGATATCCGAGGGGCTGAGGTCTGCGTACGCAACAGTGGCAGTGAGGCCGAGTGTCAATGCGGTTAGGGTCGATTTAAAAAATGTCATAACAGGCTCCTTTTTATGCTGTTGCACATCAAATGGTTGCCAGCTTCCCTAAGGAAAGATGTTGTCACGACCACGTGTCGATCACCCTATGCAATCACACCGGAATGCGATGTCGCGTGACTGAATAAGGTTTTCTTTCGTTTCTATATCAACCGCTTCAGTCCCCTGGTTTCTCCGCTGCGGGGGCTTGATCAGTCATCTCCTGCGCGGCTTGCGTCGCGGCTGCGGCGATCGTGGCCTTGTCCTGTTCTGTCAGTTTCTCCTGCTCATCCAGGCCCGGGAGGGCCACGCGGACCTCGCGGCGCGCAAAGTCGATGCCGGCCTCTTCGAACTTCTTGTTCACGCGGGTGAGCAGCTCTTTGCGGATGGTGAACTGGGTGCCGGGCTTGGCCATGAACTTGCCGCGCATGACGATGCCCACGTCGTCAAATTCCAGCACACCCTGTGATTTGAAGGGTTGCAGGAAGTCTTCTTTGAACAGCGGGTCCTCCATCATCTCGGCCCCGATGGTCTTGAAGATCTTTTTCACCTTGTTTGGATCGGTGCCGAAGGGAACGGTGAAACGCAGTTTCATGATCACCCAGTCGCGGCTGTAATTGGTGATCTTGGGTATCTCGCCATAGGGCAGGGTGTGCACCGGGCCGCGGTGATGGCGCAGTTGCATTGAACGGATCGAGATTTTCTCGACCGTGCCCATGGTGCCGTCGACTTCGACATATTCGCCGGTGCGGAACGCATCGTCGACCAGGAAGAAGATGCCGGACACAACGTCCGTGACCAGTTTCTGTGCGCCGAAACCGATGGCAAGACCAACGATACCTGCACCGGCCAGAAGCGGTGTCGTGTCGACGCCGACATTGCTGAGCCCCAGAAGCAAGAAGAGAACGACAATTGAGGCGCGGCTGACACCAAGGATGAGGGGCAGAACCGTAGACAGGCGAGAGCCGCCTGCGCCACCGCCGTCGCCGCCCCCCATTTCCTCGTTCTCCGGATCATAACCCGAGGCCGTCATTTCGGCCGCGAGCTTGCGGTTTATGACCAGCGACACGACTTCGTAGACCAGATAGCCGAACGAGATGATCATCAGGAATTCGATCAGATGCACGGCAAAGCGTTCGCCCACACCCGCGGTGGCGATCCGTTCGGGGGACATGCCCCAGAAGCCGGCAATCGCAAGCAACACGATGCCAAACACGACCACCCGGCCAATCCGGATATAGGAACGCTTGGTCGCGTAATAAGCCCGCTCGGCTATGGCACCCTCGCCTGTCATGGGGGGCACGAGGTGCCGAACAAGGCCGCGAATGGCTGTGTCCATGGCCGGTGCAAACATCAAGAGACCCATGGTTTTGTAGTGCGGGGCCGAACCGAGCAAGGCGAAGTTGCCCGTACTGGCGACGATGTTGACCACCCACCACGTGCCCAAGGCCACAAAGATTGCGAAATAGGGATAGGCGCGGGCAATCCAGTCTTCGGCTGGGCTGACATCCGGATCCGAGCCACGCATCATCTGCACACAGGGGTCCCAATATCTCCATACGATCAGGGCGGCGTAAAGATGCACTGACAGGTTGATCCAGAAGCCGATCCGCGTTTCGCCCGGGGCCACGCCGTTGGCGGCGTTAAAGGGGATGATAACGGCGCCCAGCCCGATCAGCAGGCAGAACCAGAACATGTGAAATGTCATCGCACGTGCTGTTTCGGTCGTGCCGTGCACAAGCCGGTAGGCGGGTGCGGTGGGCGCCATGAGAAAGCGGACAACGGCGACGCCCATACGTGGCAGGCCAATCAACCACGGGCCCACCAGCGACAGAAATGGATGGTAGTAGGAGGGAACGATCAACCGATTTATCAAAGCTGCGGCGACGAGGAACACCGCAACGGCGCCAACCTCGCCGACCAGCCGTTTTCCAAGCGGCTGAAGCGCATCCCGGAGACCTGGGGCGTCCCCGGCAACTTCGGGCAGCACCAGCCAAGGCCGGACGACCCTGCGAAAAACAATTTCGACAACGAGCGCCCCGGCGAACACCAGGAGGAAGTACCCCGCAAGGTTAAGTAAGCCGTTGGTGCCAACGAAATTGGCGAAGTTGGAAAAGGCTTTGCCTTGTTCGGAAAACAGGATGGGCAGACGTTGGACCGCTGCGGTCACAGACGAAAACGCTCCTGTCGTCACAGTCTCGAGGAACCCTTCAAGTTCTTCGTCTGCATCTTCCGGTGACAGGGCCGGGGGTGCGTTGATCTGGTTCAGCAGCAGAACGCGCACCTCGGCATCACTGAGCCGTGAGATAAGGGCGTTCACCGCTTCTTCGGTCAGAGGGTCGGGTAGTTCCGGGATTGTTTCACTAGAAGATGAGCTGCTTCCCGTGACGGATAGGCCCTGTGCGGATGCGCCAACAGCAAAGGACAATGAGAGAGCGAACACGATTGTCCGCAGCAGAACATTCATCAAAAACATGGGCCCCCCGGCGCAAAGCCTTTTTCTCCGGCATGACCGGAAAAGGGATTCGTTGCAACGTGGAGATAAAAAAAGGCCGAGCGCGAAGCTCGGCCAAGTCCAACAGGGAGGTATGAAGATAGCGCAATATGCGCCGTGTCTCTTCAATAGGCGAGGTAGGGATGCACTTGCCCCCGATCAAGGCACTTTCTGCACGCGCGAAGGCATGGCAGGTATGCGTTGGGTGCATATCTCAGGGATTTTCTTTTTGCCTCAGCATCTTACGGTAGGCGATGATTTCTTCCTGCACAAAGTCGCGGAAGGCGGCGATCCGCTTGGACGCCCGCAATTCCTCTGGATATGCCAAAAAAACGGGCACATCGGCGGATTCTATTTCCGGTAGGACCTGAACGAGTCGTGGATCATCCAGCGACACGTAGTCAGGCAGAATACCGAGCCCGAGATCCTGAAGCACGCCTTGCAACACGCCAAAGTAGTTGTTCACGGTCAGCAGGGATTGCACCTCGTAAGTCAGAAGATGCTGCACGAGATTGCTGCCTGCACCCACCTGCGCCGAATTGACGTTCTGGCAAATCAGCCTGTGATTGACGAGATCCTCCAGCGTTTCCGGGGTGCCGTTGGCATCGAGATATGTCTGCGTGGCAAAGACCTGCATCTTGACCGTCATCAAGCGTTTGCGGATCAGGTCGGCCTGGCTGGGTTCTTTCATGCGGATGGCCACGTCGGCCTCGCGCATGGGCAGGTCGAGCACGCGTTCCTCGAGCATCAGGTCGACACGCAGGTCTGGGTACTGTTCGTAAAGTTTGACCAGACGCGGGGCGAGCCACAGCGTGCCGAAGCCTATCGTCGTTGTCACACGCAGATCGCCGAACACTTCTTCTTCGCTGTCGCGGATGCGGGCGCTTGCTGTGTCGAGTCGCTTGTTCATCGCCGTTGTGGCATCGAACAGCAATTCGCCCTGTTCCGTCAGGATCAGCCCGCGTGCGTGACGGTGAAACAGGGTGGCATTCAGCGATTCTTCGAGCCCGCGGATCTGCCGGGACACGGCGGATTGGCTTAGATTCAGCTTGTCACCCGCATGTGTGAGGCTGCCCGCGTCCGCGACCGCGTGAAATATCCGTAACTTATCCCAGTCCATTCGCACCACTTTCGTAACGTTTGCGCTACCGTATCCGAAATTGTCTTTTTTCACATCGCTTCAATGACCGGAACCAGAAACACGAGAAGAAATTTCTGGTAAGGTCAGAGTATGTGACCTATTATTCAACTGAGAATATGCAAGACTGATCACGGCAGGGGAGGCCAGCGATGAGCACGCAGAAGATTTCCTTGAACGACCGCTACGATCTTGAAAAGAGCCCCGTTTTGCTGAACGGCACTCAGGCGCTTGTTCGCCTGATGCTGATGCAGAAGGTGCGGGATACCGCCGCGGGGCTAAACACCGCCGGTCTGGTGACAGGATATCGCGGGTCTCCGCTTGGGGCCGTGGATATGCAGATGACGCGGGCGCTGAAACAGCTTGCCGCGCATGATGTGACATTCCAACCGGGACTGAACGAAGATCTTGCCGCCACTGCCCTATGGGGGTCACAGCAGGCGGAGCTGCGGGGCGAGGGCAAGTTCGATGGTGTTTATGGTCTTTGGTACGGCAAGGGGCCGGGGGTAGACCGCTCTGGCGACGCGTTCAAACACGCCAACATGGCCGGATCGTCGAAACATGGTGGTGTTCTGGTTGCCATGGGCGACGACCACACCGGTGAAAGTTCGACCGTTTTGCACCAGTCCGAATGGGCGCTGATTGATGCCTACATGCCTGTTGTCTCTCCGGCAGGTGTGCAGGAGATCATGGATTACGGTGTCTATGGTTGGGCGCTGAGCCGGTTTTCGGGGCTGTGGGTTGGCCTGAAGACCATGAAGGACACGGTGGAGGCCACCAGCGTTGTGGATGGCGATCCGCACCGCATGACGATCAAGGTGCCGGACTACCAACTGCCCGAGGGCGGGTTGAACATTCGCCTGATCGACACGCCCACGGACCAAGAAACGCGGATGATTGACCACAAACGCTTTGCGGCAGAGGCGTTTTCACGCGCCAACCGTATGGACAAGCGCATGTGGGGCAAGGCGGGGGCCAAGATTGGCTTTGTCGCAGCGGGCAAGAACTGGCTGGACCTGGTCCATGCGCTGAACCTGCTGAACATTGATGAGAACGAGGCCGAGCGGCTGGGCATCACCACCTACAAGGTTGGTCAAACCTTCCCGCTGGATATGCAGGGCTTCCACGACTGGGCCGAAGGCTTGGACCTGATCGTTGTGGTCGAGGAAAAACGCAAGCTGATCGAGGTGCAGATCAAGGAAGCGATCTTTGACGACCGGCGCGGACGGCGCGTTTACGGCTGGTACAAGGGGGGCGCCGGTGGCCTGCACCGCGAAGAGCTGTTTCCGACCCGTGGGGCGCTGGACCCGATCCTGATTGCCGAGAAGCTGGGTGACATCCTTATTGAGGAAGGTCGCAATACCGACGGGATCAAGGCAGGGCTGGCCAAGCTGGACGAGGCGCGCCGGTCCGACAATGCCGAGGATATCGCGGCGCGCTTGCCCTATTTCTGCTCTGGTTGCCCGCACAATTCATCGACCAAGGTGCCCGAGGGTTCGCGCGCCTATGCCGGCATTGGCTGCCACTACATGGTGCAGTGGATGGATCGCGAGACCATTGGATACACCCATATGGGAGCCGAAGGGGCGAACTGGATTGGCGAAGCGCCGTTTTCGACCCGTGACCATGTGTTTCAGAACATCGGCGATGGCACCTACAACCACTCGGGCGTGCAAGCCATTCGCGCGGCTTTGGCGGCTGGTACGAACATCACCTACAAGGTTCTCTACAATGACGCTGTTGCCATGACGGGCGGACAGGGGAACGAGGGTGACCTTGATCCCTATCGGATCGTCGATGAAGTCCGGGCTATGGGCTGTGAGCATGTCGCCGTGGTCTATGACGAAAAGGAAGACGTGGATGTGTCGCGTTTTCCGTCGGGGGTGCCGACCCATGAGCGGGCGGAGCTGCCTTTGGTGCAGGAGCTTTTTGCCAAGACGGAAGGCGTGAGCGTCATCGTCTATGTGCAGACCTGCGCGGCCGAGAAGCGGCGGCGACGCAAGCGCGGGACGTTTCCGGACATCGACAAGCGCGTCTTCATCAACACGGATGTGTGCGAGGGCTGCGGCGATTGCGGCGTGCAGTCGAACTGTGTCTCCATCGTGCCCAAGGAGACCGAGTTGGGTCGCAAGCGGGCGATTGACCAGTCGTCCTGCAACAAGGATTTTTCCTGCCTCAAAGGGTTTTGTCCCAGCTTCGTCACCCTGGAAGGTGCGCAGGTGAAGAAGGCTGCGACGACAGAGTTGCATTTGCCTGATCTGCCGATGCCGGAGTTGCCGGAGATCAAGGGTACGTGGAACGTGGTGATTACGGGTGTCGGTGGCACCGGAGTTGTGACCATTGGTGCGGTCATGGCGCAGGCGGCGCATATCGACGGCAAGGGTGCCGGGATGATGGAGATGGCGGGGCTGGCCCAGAAGGGTGGTGCGGTGCATATCCATTGCCGTTTGGCGAATGATCCGGCTGATATCAGTGCCATTCGTGTGGCGACCGGCGAGTGTGATGCGCTGATTGGCGGCGATCTGGTGGTGAGTGCGGGGGCCAAGACACTTGGCCTGACAAGCGCTGGGCGCACGGGAGCTGTGGTGAACAGCCACGAGATCATTACGGGTGATTTTACGCGGGACACAGAGTTTGCCTTGCCCTCGGATCGGTTGAGCCTTGCCCTTGAGGCGCGGCTGCGGGACCGTGTGGATATGTTCGACGCCTCGGACCTGGCGAAGGCCACGATGGGCGACAGCATCTTCTCCAACATGATGATCTTTGGGGCGGCCTGGCAGCGGGGCCTGGTGCCGTTGACCCATGATGCCATTGTGGCGGCCATTGATCTGAACGGTGCGGCGGTGGAGCGGAACAAGCGCGCCTTTGATATCGGGCGCTGGGCGGTGCTGCATTTCGAAGAAGCGGCGCGCATTGCTGAGCCGAAGGTGATCCAACTGCCGAAATCGTTGGAGGAGAAGGTCGCGTTCCGTGCGGATCATTTGGTGAAGTACCAATCCAAGCGGCTGGCGAAACGCTATCGCAAGCTGGTCGACGGTATTGACGACGTTGCTGTCAAAGAGGCGGTGGCCAAGGGCTATCACAAGCTGCTGGCGTACAAGGACGAATACGAGGTGGCCCGTCTGCATCTGGAAACAGAGGCCAGGGCGCGGGAGCAGTTTGATGGGGACTTCACCATGAAGTTCCACCTGGCCCCACCGATGCTGTCAAAGGATGGCCCGGATGGGCGGCCTGTGAAGAAGGAATATGGGCCCGGCATGATGCGCAACTTCCGCCTGTTGGCGAAGTTGAAGGGGCTGCGAGGGACACCGCTGGACATCTTTGGGCGGACCGAGGAGCGGCGGATGGAGCGGGCGCTGATCAAACAGTACGAGGCCGATATGAAAGCGGTGCTGCCCAAGCTGGACGAGGGCACGCGTGATGCAATTGTGGCGCTGGCTGCGCTTCCGCTCGACATTCGGGGCTTTGGTCCGGTCAAGCAGGCGAACGAGGTGAAGGCGGCCAAGCGGCGCGAGGAGCTGTTGTCTGTCATCCGGGCAGGGGGACCCAGCCAGGCCAAGGCTGCTGAGTGATCGCGTCACACCTGCGTCATATGGGCTAGGCAGGATTGCGCTCACCCCGTAAAACGGGTGGCTAGGACCGTCATCAGGCAGAACACCATGCCCAACCGCCAGCAACGCGAGATCACCCGCGAGATCAGCTATTCCCATTCGGCCGAGACCAAGGGTGGGCGCGCATTGATCCGTATCCTTGAGAACACCACAGGACGGCTGCGGCTGATCAAGCGGGCGCAGGGCTATGAACACGAGGTGGCGGCGGGTCGTGATTTCTGGGCGGTGATGGTTGAGCGCTATGGGCTGTCGCTGAATGTCGTTGCGGGCAGTCTGGACAACATCCCCCGGGACAAGCCGCTGATCCTGATTGCGAACCACCCCTATGGCATTCTGGATGGGTTGATGATGGGCCATATCCTGTCGACCATCCGGGGTGATTTTCGCATCATGGCAAACTCGGTCTTCAAGAAGGCCGAGGAGCTGAACAAGGTGCTGCTGCCCATCAGCTTTGACGACACGCGGGAGGCCATGGCGTTGAATGTCGCTACCCGTAAGGAAGCGCTGCGCTATCTTGGCGATGGCGGTGCCATTGGTATCTTTCCCGGCGGGACTGTCAGTACAGCGGCGAAACCATTCTCAAGACCCATGGACCCCGGTTGGCGCAGTTTTACCGCCCGTATGGTGGCGAAATCCGAGGCGACCGTCGTACCGCTCTATTTCGATGGTCACACAAGCCGGTTGTTCCAGATTGCCAGCCATTTGCACAACACACTTCGCCTTGGTCTGTTGATCAAGGAGTTCAAGAAACGGGTGGATACGCCCGTGGATGTGGTGATTGGGGACCCGATCGGCAGGGATGTGCTCAACCCCACGGCAGGGGAGCCGAAACAGATGATGGAATTCCTGCGCAAAGCCACGTATGAGCTGAACCCGAACCCGGTGAAGGTATTTGACCTGGGATATGAGTTCGAAGAGCGGCACCGCACGTAAGGCCGCAAGAGGTGCTGCATGGCAGTTGGTATTTTCGATTCCGGTTTAGGCGGTTTGACCGTACTGGACGCTGCGCAAAAGCGGCTGCCGGATGTGGATTTCGTCTATCTCGCCGACAGCGCCAATGCGCCTTATGGGGTACGGACAGCAGACAACATCTATGACCTGACGACGGCGGCGGTGCAGCGGCTGTTCGATGCGGGTTGTGACCTGGTGATCCTGGCCTGCAACACAGCCTCCGCGGCGGCCTTGCGCCGGATGCAGGAAGGTTGGGTGCCAGAAGGCAAACGCGTGTTGGGCGTGTTCGTCCCGATGATTGAAGCGCTGACGGAGCGGCAATGGGGTGACAATTCGCCCCCGCGTGAGGTGGGTGTGCAGCACGTGGCCCTGTTTGCGACGCCTGCAACTGTGGCGTCACGGGCCTTTCAGCGGGAACTGGCGTTTCGCGCGATTGGTGTCGACGTCGAGGCGCAGGCCTGCGGCGGCGTTGTGGATGCCATCGAGGACGGCGACATGATTTTGGCAGATGCGCTGGTGCGGTCCCACGTGGATGCGTTGAAGCGCAAAATGCCGGAGCCGCAAGCTGCCATTCTGGGATGCACCCATTATCCGCTGATGCAGGACGAATTTCAGGACGCGCTGGGCGCAGATGTGGCGGTGTATTCGCAAGCCGGTTTGGTGGGCGAGAGTTTGGCCGACTATCTGCAGCGCCATCCCGACAAGATGGGCAGCGGGACGCCGGGGTATTTGACCACGGGCGATCCCAAAACCGTCAGCCAGCGTGCCACACAGTTCTTGCGACGACAGATCACGTTTGAAGCCGCTTGATCTGACATTTTATCCAAGAAGACCGACATGACCTATAACATCGCTATTCTGGGCGCTTCCGGCTACACGGGCGCTGAATTGATCCGGCTGATCGCTGGGCACTCCTCTATTGAAATCAAGGCTTTGGGCGCGTTCTCTAAAGCTGGACAAACCGTGGCACAGGTGTATCCGCATCTGCGCCATCTTGACCTGCCGCCCATGGTGGCCTTTGACCAGATTGACTGGACGGGCATTGACCTGTGTTTTTGCGCATTGCCGCACAAGACAAGCCAAGAGGTGATCTCGGGCCTGCCGCGTGATTTGCGGATCGTGGATTTGAGCGCTGATTTCCGGCTGCGTGATCCTGAAGAATATCAGAAGTGGTATGGCAATCCGCACAGCGCGGTCGAGATGCAGGTTGAGGCAGTCTATGGCCTGACCGAGTTTTATCGGGATGAGATTGCGGGTGCGCGTCTGGTGGCGGGCACAGGCTGCAACGCGGCCACAGGGCAATTTGCGCTGCGGCCTTTGATCGCGGCAGGCGTGATTGATCTGGATGACATCATCCTCGATTTGAAAGCAGCCGTGTCTGGCGCCGGGCGGGCGTTGAAGGAAAACCTGCTGCATGCCGAGCTGAGCGAAGGGTATCACGCCTATGCCACGGGCGGGTCACACCGGCATCTTGGGGAGTTTGATCAGGAATTTTCCAAGGTCGCGGGGCGGGACGTTCACATCCAGTTCCAGCCGCATTTGATCCCTGCAAACCGCGGGATTCTGGGCACCGCCTATGTCAAAGGTGAGGCGCAGGCCGTGTATGAGACGCTGGCAGCGGCCTATGCGGCGGAACCGTTCATCGAAGTGTTGCCGATGGGCGAGGTGCCCAGCACCCGGCATGTGCGCGGATCGAACTTCTGTCATATCGGCGTCGCGGCGGATCGGTTGCCGGGGCGGACTGTGGTTGTGGCGGCCCTCGATAATTTGACCAAGGGATCGTCGGGGCAGGCGTTGCAAAATGCCAATCTGATGTTAGGTATTTCGGAGACTGAAGGGCTGTTGATGGCCCCGTTGTTCCCGTAATGTGAGCCCATGAAGAGCCTGAAAAAGCAGCGCCGAATTCAAATCATCGCCCTTGCGGCGGTGGCCTTGACGGTGTCGACGGTGCTGATTGGCTATGCCATGCGCGATGGGATCAATTTCTTCCGCGCGCCAAGCCAGATCATTGCGGAGCCCCCCGGTCCGACCGAGGTGTTCCGCATTGGTGGATTGGTGGCCGAGGGGTCGCTGGTCCGCGGTCAGGGCGAGTCGATTCGCTTTGAGGTGACGGATGGCGGCGCAACGGTGCCCGTCGTGTTCACCGGTGTGCTGCCCGATCTTTTCGAAGAGAACCAGGGCATGGTTGGCACAGGATCATACATCAACGGTGTGTTTGAAGCCTCTGAAATTCTTGCCAAACACGATGAGACTTATATGCCTGCCGAGGTGGTGGATGCGCTGAAAGAGCAGGGCGTCTACAAAGAGCCCGACACCTAGCGTGCGCTCAGGTTAAAGCCCGTTAACCAGGATCACAGCAGTCTTCCCATCACATCTTGCGGGAAGGGCTGACTGATGCAGAATGTCCGAGACATTGCAGAAGAGATCGTGGGTCGCGAAGGCAGCTTTGTGAATGATCCGGATGATCCGGGTGGTGCCACGAAGTTTGGCGTGACGATCCACACGATGGAACGGTTGGGTTTGGACCTGGACCGCGACGGTGATGTGGACGTGCGCGACGTTCGCCGTCTGAGCCGTGCGCAAGCGGTGGACATTTTCATCACGCATTACTTCGAGCGGCCAAGAATTGCTGCTTTGCCGGAACCGCTGCACGCCACCGTTTTTGATATGTATGTCAACGCCGGTGCCAATGCGATCAAGATCCTTCAGCGTTTGCTGAACACCATGGGGCATGCCGTCGTGGTCGATGGGGCGTTGGGACCGCAGAGCATAGGCGCCACGCGGGCAGCTTACGAGGCGGCACCCGATCATCTGGTTGATGCTTACGGGATCGCGCGGCGCAACTATTACTTCCGCATCGCTGACAATCGGCCTGCCAGCCGCAAATACGCGCGGAGCCGTGCGGGCGGGAAGGGTGGCTGGATCAAACGGGCCGAGGAGTTCATCGCGCCGCGCTTTCATCTGACGGACACACAGTTTCGGGAAAGGGTTGCGGCATGGGGTTGATGCAAGGACTATTTGCACTGCTGTTTGGCGGTGATCGCAATGTGGTGAAAGACACGGTTGAGGTGTTCCGGGAGAATGCCGAGGCCGGATCGGCTCGGGCCCATGAGGTTCAAATTCAGGCGATGCGCGAGTTAGGGGCCGAGTTTGCGGTGCCGCGCGTGGGTTGGTTTGATCGGGTGATGGACGGGATCAACCGCCTGCCGCGTCCGGCGCTGGCCTTGGGAACCTTGGGCTTGTTCGTGTCGGCCATGGTGGCGCCCTTGTGGTTTGCGGAACGTATGCAGGGGATTGCGCTGGTGCCTGAACCGCTGTGGTGGCTGTTGGGCGTGATCGTGTCGTTCTATTTCGGCGCACGTCATCAGGTGAAAGCGCAGCAGTTTCAGCGCGAGATTGTGCATACGATGGCGCATGTTCCGCAGGTGATGGAGAATGTCGCGGCCCTGCGAAAGATGCGCCATGACGGGATTGGGGCGGCTGCCACGGACGGGGATGCGCGGCTGACGGTCGCGTCGCTTGCTCAGGGGGAGAATGCGGCAATAGACGAGTGGCGTGCAGCGGCGTGATCCAAAGGCTGCCGCGCGACGACATTTTTCAGGGGCTCTGCCCCCGCCTGCCGCGTCCCCGTGGTGCTTTTTGGTCAGAAGAAACCGCGTTTATGGCGATGTCGTGATGCGACATAAACGGCAGGGGCATTGGCGGGGTGATCCGGGCGGCATATAACAGTGCCATGATTACAGAGCTCGGTCACTTTGCCCTCGTCCTCGCCTTTCTGATTGCCATTGTTCAGGCTGTTGTCCCGTTGATCGGGGCATGGCGCCGGGATGCGCGCTGGATGGCTGTTGCGGAACCAGCGGCGTCGGCCCAGTTCCTGCTGATCGCCTTTTCCTTTGCAGCGCTGATGTGGGCGTTCATCGTCTCGGATTTCTCGTTGCGGCTGGTGGTTCTGAACAGTCATTCGGCCAAGCCGATGCTCTATAAAATCTCGGGCACATGGGGGAACCACGAGGGGTCCATGCTTCTATGGGTGCTTATTGTAGCACTTTTTGGAGCGATGGCTGCGTGGTTTGGGGACAATCTGCCGCCCACGTTGCGCGCACGGGTGCTGGCGGTGCAGGGGGCGATTGGCGTGGCCTTTCTGGCCTTCATCCTCTTTACGTCGAACCCGTTTGTGCGCTTGGCCGTGCCACCCTTTGATGGGCAGGACTTGAACCCGCTTTTGCAGGATCCCGGTTTGGCGTTCCATCCGCCGTTCCTGTACCTGGGCTATGTCGGGCTGAGCATGGCGTTCTCCTTTGCCGTCGCCGCTTTGATCGAGGGCCGCGTAGATGCGGCCTGGGGACGCTGGGTGCGGCCCTGGACGCTGGCGGCCTGGGTCTTTCTGACCATCGGGATCGCGCTAGGGTCGTGGTGGGCATATTATGAGTTGGGATGGGGCGGTTTCTGGTTCTGGGACCCGGTTGAAAATGCATCGTTCATGCCGTGGTTGCTGGCCGCCGCGCTGCTGCATTCGGCCATCGTGGTCGAGAAGCGCGAGAGCCTGAAATCATGGACCATCCTGCTTGCTATCCTCGCCTTTGGCTTTTCGTTGATCGGCACGTTTATTGTGCGCTCTGGTTTGCTGACCTCGGTGCACGCCTTTGCCAATGATCCTGAGCGCGGCGTATTCATCCTGATGATCATGGGCTTTTTCATGGGCGGGGCGCTGCTGCTGTTTGCCTTGCGTGCAGGTGCGATGGAGGCGCGAGGTGTATTCGGTATGGTTAGCCGCGAAAGTGCACTGATCGCCAACAACCTGCTGCTTGCCGTGAGTTGCTTCGTGGTATTCGTGGGCACGATGTGGCCGCTGGTGGCCGAGATGTTCTTTGACCGGAAGCTGAGCGTCGGCCCGCCGTTTTTCAACATGGCCTTTACGCCGTTCATGGTGATCCTTGGTTTGATCCTGCCGATCGGGGCCATGATCCCCTGGAAACGGGGGCAGATTTCGAAAGCGGTACGGCCGCTGCGCTATGTCTTTGTGTTGGCCTTGGCCTTTGGCGGATTGGCCTGGGCGATGAACACGGGCAAGCCGTTGACCGGCCCACTGGGTGCGTTCCTTGGCGCGTGGCTGGTGATGGGCGCGATGGTCGACATTGCGTCCCGGACCGGAAAGACGTTTGATTTTGGTCGGCTCTGGCGCCTTCCACGGGCGGACTGGGGTAAGACGGTGGCCCATGCTGGTCTGGGTGTGACGATGATTGGTGTTGCGGGTCTGACGGCCTGGCAAACCGAAGACATCCGCGTGGCCCAGATTGGAGAGCAATTCAATGTTGGGGGATATGACCTGACCCTTGACGCGGTTGAGGATGTGGAAGGGCCGAACTACCTGTCCACGATGGCGTTCATCACGCTGTCGCGCAACGGGAACGAAATTGCGCAACTGCGCCCGGAAAAACGTATCTATCCGGTGGCGCAGATGCCCACCACCGAAGCCGGAATCGACTATGATTTGGCCCGCGATGTGTACGTTGTGATTGGCGACGCGCAGCAGGGCGGTGGATGGGCTGTGCGGACCTATATCAAGCCGCTGACCAACTGGATCTGGATCGGCTGCGCGCTCATGTCCCTTGGCGGGCTCTTGTCA
>NZ_JBYNDP010000071.1:15277-21043 GCF_059783535.1 Tateyamaria sp.
GGGCAAAGCAACGCACAGATCGTTGATTTCTTTGTCGAACGCTACGGAGAGTTCGTTCTGATGACGCCCCGCACATCCGGGTCCAACTGGATGTTGTGGGCCGCTGGGCCGCTGATGTTCCTGCTGGCTGCCGGTATTGGCTTTGGCTACTTGCGCGGGCGCAGTCGTGCACCTGTTACGGCAGACGCCGGGTTGAGCGATGAGGAAACCCGTCGTTTGCGCGAGATTATCGACGAGTGACTGCGCGTCGAGGCTTTTCTAAACTGATCGGTTTGATATTGAGGATCGGAACCTGAAGGGACACCGGCCATGAAGTACGAGACGCTCACCTATGAAATGGAAGACGGCGCAGCGATTATTACGCTGAACCGGCCCGACGTGATGAATGCGCTGACGACGCAGATGCGGGCGGAGATCGAGGTGGCGGTGACCCATGCGGGCAAGACAGCGCGCGTTGTTGTGTTGACCGGGGCAGGGCGTGCCTTTTGTTCGGGCCAGGATTTGGGGGATCGCGCGAATGCGTCCGACTTGGATCTGGAACGCACACTGCGCGACGAATACACACCGATGCTGAACGCGATTGTGGATTGCCCGGTCCCCACAGTGGCCGTGGTCAACGGAGCAGCCGCTGGGGCCGGGGCGAACCTTGCGCTGGCATGCGATGTGGTGATTGCGTCGGAGAGCGCGTATTTTTTGCAAGCCTTTACCCGGATCGGCCTGATCCCGGACGCCGGGGGGACCTATGTGTTGCCGCGCACGATGGGCATGGCCAAGGCGATTGGAGCTGCATTGTTTGCCGAAAAGATCACGGCCCGCCAGGCGGACGCGTGGGGCATGATCTGGGAAGCGGTGGCCGATGAGGGGTTCGAGGAACACTGGAAAGCGCGTGTCGCGCATCTGGCGAACGGCCCGACCAAGGCCTTTGCCGCCGCCAAACGTGTGATCCGCGCAAGCTGGGGCAACGACCTTGAGGCGCAGATGGCATCAGAAGCGTCTGAGCAGGGCGATTGCGGCCAAAGCCGTGATTTCCGCGAGGGTGTGCTGGCCTTTGTCGAGAAACGCAAACCGAGTTTTGAGGGGCGCTGACTCACGCGGAGCCAGCGCCTTGACCGGTTAGACCGTTGTATTGGGATCGAGCACCGAGACAGGGATACCGGCGATAAAGCCGATGTCGTTCGTCGATAGCGATCCTGCTGCCCCGTTCACAATCGTAACAGGTTGACCATTCAGGGCGACAATTGCGTCGTCACCTGCTGTCAGGACAGAAACGCTTGCTGGTATCGCAGCATCTGGATCACCGAGAATGAAGATAAAGTCTTCTCCGGCGACGTAATCCGTGATCGTGCGCAGGCCCTGATCTCCTGACAGGGCGTCCGCGAAAATCCCGAATTCATCCTCGCCCTCACCACCGGTTGCGATGTCTCCGCTTCCGATGAGCAATGCGTCGTTGCCGTCCCCGCCGTTCAATGTATCGGCGGCGTTGTCTTCCGCGTCACTGACGTCAAGCAGGCCATCGTCCAAGTCTTCCAGCCGGGCAGCTTCAACAAAGCTCAGCACCCCATCCCGCAGACCGGCGAGTTCGAATTCCGACAGGTCGATCTCGGCGAGGTTGCCGCCCATGATCAAGTCAGGACCGCCGCCGCCCTCAAGTGAATCGGCGCCAGTCCCGCCAACCAAAGTGTCTTCTCCGAACCCCGCCACAATGGTGTCACTGTCGTCGCCGCCTTCAAGCCAGTCCCGACCAACACTACCGGTCAGCCTGTCATCGCCGCCGCGACCTTGCGCAAAGTCATCGCCCTGGCCGCTGGCGATTGTATCATCGCCGGGGCCACCGATGATCACGTCGTCGTCCGCCTGACCCAGAAGTCGGTCATCACCGGCGTTGCCCACAATGCGGTCGTCACCTGCGCCGCCTTCGATCGTGTCCGAAGATGCGTCACCGTTGATTGCGTCTTCACCACCACCGCCGATCAGAAGGTCCGCCCCCTCTGTCCCGTTGATGAGTTCTGACTCTTCGGTGCCGGTGACTTCTACACCGTCTGGCTCTGTGGCCGAGTCGTTGGACCTGTCGTCGTCGTCATCCACAAGGCTCACGATCAGGCCAATGCCCAGCAACGTCAGAAGAGTTAAACCAATTACCATATCAACACCCCCCAGTGTTTTGTTTTTTCTGGGGCGGTGCCACGTCCTCTGTCAAGCAGATACGGGTATTGTCGACGGCGACGAAACGATGCAGCAAAACTGATTGAATTGACCGAAGAAAAAGCCCCGCGCTGGGCGGGGCTTTTGCTGGGATCAGCGGTTTTCGATGTCCACGTAATCGCGGGAGGTCTCACCCAGATAAAGCTGGCGCGGCCGACCGATTTTGTTCTGCGGATCGGCGATCATTTCCTTCCACTGCGAGATCCAGCCAACCGTGCGGGACATCGCAAAGATGGGCGTGAACATCGAGGTGGGGAAGCCCATCGCTTCGAGGATGATGCCGGAGTAGAAGTCCACATTCGGGAACAGCTTCTTCTCGGCGAAATACGGATCCTCCAGCGCCTGTTTTTCCAGTTCCTTGGCAACTTGCAGGATCGGATTGTTGTCGACCCCGAGCAGCTCCAGAACCTCGTCGGCAGACTGTTTCATCACAGTCGCGCGCGGGTCGAAGTTCTTGTAGACGCGGTGACCGAAGCCCATCAGGCGGAACGGATCATCCTTGTCCTTGGCGCGGGTGATGAATTCAGGGATGCGATCGACGCTGCCGATTTCCTTGAGCATTTCCAGACACGCCTGGTTCGCGCCACCATGGGCAGGACCCCAGAGGCAGGCGATGCCCGCGGCGATACAGGCGAACGGATTGGCTCCTGACGACGACGCCAGACGCACAGTCGAGGTCGACGCGTTCTGTTCGTGATCCGCATGTAGAGTAAAGATGCGATCCATCGCGCGGCTCAGGATTGGGTTCACCTCGTAATCCTCTGCCGGGACGGCAAAGCACATGCGCAGGAAGTTGGATGCGTAATCCAGATCGTTGCGCGGATAGATGAACGGCTGTCCGATGGAGAACTTGTAGGCCCAGGCCGCAATTGTCGGCATCTTGGCGATCAGGCGGATCGAGGCGACCTCGCGCTGGTGTTCATCGTGGATGTCCGTTGAGTCGTGATAGAATGCCGACATCGCGCCGACCACGCCGGTCATGATCGCCATCGGGTGCGCGTCACGGCGGAAGCCACGATAGAAATACTGCATCTGTTCGTGCAGCATAGTGTGGTTTGTCACTAGGCTTTCGAATTCTTCCAGCTGCGCAGCCGACGGCAGTTCACCGTAGAGCAGCAGGTAGCACACTTCGAGATAGTGAGATTTGCCTGCAAGTTGGTCGATTGGGTATCCGCGGTGCAGCAGAACGCCCTTACCACCATCGATAAAGGTGATGGTGCTGTCGCAGCTGGCGGTCGAGGTAAAGCCCGGGTCATAGGTGAACACGCCCGCTTGGCCATAGAGTTTGCGGATGTCCAGCACATCGGGGCCGGCGGTAGGCGAGTGGATGGGCAGGTCGAAGCTGTCTTCACCAATTGTCAGGGTTGCGGATTTTTGGGTATCGGCCATCAGGGTCGTTCCTTTCGTCGCGTGGCGGGCATGCCCGCCTGGGGCCGCGGTAGACCCGCGTGCCCATCGTTAGACTGCGCACCATGAACGATTGATGAACCTCGTCAGGCGGCAGCATCCTCAAGCCTGGCAAGGGTTTCTTCGCGCCCCAGCACCAGCATCATGTCAAAGACCGAAGGCGTTACGGCCCGACCTGCAAGGGCGGCCCGCAACGGGCCTGCCAGCTTGCCGAATTTCGTGTCCTGTGACGCAGCAAAATCGTTCAGGACCGCCTCCAAACTGTCACGGGACCAAGTAACGGTTTGCAGCTGCGGCGTCAATTGCGACAGTATACTACGGGATACCGTATCAAGTGCTTTTGATGCCTTTTCATCCGGTGCAATTGGCCGCTCTGTCAGGATAAAATGCGCTTTTTCAATCAGTTCTGGCAAGGTCTTGGCTCGTTCTTTGACGTAGGGCAACGCGTTCAGTAGCCCGTCTTTTTGCGATTGTTTCAATGGTTCTAGATCGGCGGCCTGTAAATATCTTTCAATTTCTTGCTGCAATGCAGCGTCTTCCGTTTGCGCGATGTGTTGCCCGCTGAGGTTTTCGAGCTTCTTAACGTCGAAGCGGGCGGGGCTTTTCCCGATGCCGCCAAGGTCAAACCATTCCTTTGCCTGCGCATCGGTAAAGAACTCGTCATCGCCGTGGCTCCACCCCAGGCGCGCAAGGTAGTTGCGCATACCGGCGGCGGGATAACCCATGACCTGATACTCTTGCGCCCCAAGCGCACTGTGCCGTTTCGACAGTTTTTTGCCGTCGGGTCCGTGGATCAGCGGAATATGTGCCCAAACGGGGATATCCCAACCCATAGCATTGTAGATCATCATCTGTCGCGCGGCGTTGTTCAGATGATCGTCGCCGCGGATCACATGTGTGACGCCCATGTCGTGGTCATCCACCACAACGGCCAGCATGTAGACAGGTGTACCGTCCGCGCGCAGCAGAACCATGTCGTCCAACTGGTCGTTCCGAATGGTCACATCGCCTTGCACTTCGTCATGGATGACTGTGGTGCCTTCTTGAGGTGCCTCGATCCGTACAACGAACGGTGCATCAGGGTGGGTGGCAGGGTCAGCGTCGCGCCAGGGTGAACGGAAGAGGGTCGATTTGCCCTCGGCCCGTGCGGCTTCGCGGAAGGCTGCAATCTCTTCCTGAGTCGAGAAGCATTTGTACGCTTTGCCTTCTGCCAGAAGCTGATGCGCGACCTCTGCATGGCGATCAGCGCGTGCGAACTGGCTGATCACCTCGCCATCATGGTCCATGCCCAGCCAAGCCATCCCATCGAGGATCGCCTGTGTCGCCTCGGGGGTCGACCGCGCGCGGTCGGTATCTTCGATCCGCAGTAGGAAGGTTCCGCCACGCCCACGTGCATACAGCCAGTTGAACAGCGCCGTCCGTGCCCCGCCGATGTGAAGGAACCCCGTGGGTGAAGGGGCAAAGCGGGTGACGACGGGCTGGGACATGGTGTGCGTTTACCTTTGTTTAACCACGGTGGGTCTACGGTTTGCGCTCCTGATACTCACCATGGGCGAGAGGGGCAAGCATGGGGCATGGCCTGGGATTTCGCCACGTGATGCTGATCCAGCGCGGCCACCTGTTTGGATGGTGCCCGGTTGGAATGGCCTGTGGGATTGCACTGTTTTTCGGGCTTCGGTTTGAGCCATCGGTGGCGTTGATCCTGAGTGTCGGGGTGGCGGGTGCAGGGGCTGCGTTTGTGTCCTGGCGCATTGGCGAGGTGATGTCGCCCGCATTCGTGTTCCTGACAATGATTGCTCTTGGTTTTGTCCTGGCCGGATGGCGGGCGCATTCGGTGGCGGGGCCGGTGCTGGACTGGCGTTATTATGGACCTGTGGAGGGGCGTATCGTCGGTATGGACCGCAGTGCATCCGACGCCGTGCGCCTGACCCTGGATCACGTCAAGCTTGACCGCGTTGCGCCGTTCGAAACGCCAACGCGCGTGCGCATTTCATTGCATGGCGATGCGGATCTGGGTGTGAAACCCGAACCGGGCTTGCGGATCATGACAACCGCGCATCTTGAGCCGCCGGGTGGCCCGGTGGAGCCGGGTGGTTTTGATTTCCAACGCCATGCCTGGTTTGCCGAGCTGGGCGCCGTGGGCTACACCCGCGTGCC
>NZ_JBYNDP010000211.1:0-4357 GCF_059783535.1 Tateyamaria sp.
GTGCCATGAAGCGCGCCGTGCAGAACGCCATGCGTATGGGTGCCCTGGGCATCCGCGTGAACGTTGCCGGTCGTCTGGGTGGGGCAGAGATTGCCCGCACCGAGTGGTACCGTGAGGGCCGCGTGCCGCTTCACACCCTGCGTGCCGACATCGATTACGCACATGTCGAGGCGGAAACCGCCTATGGCATCATCGGGATCAAAACCTGGATCTTCAAAGGCGAGATCATGGAGCACGATCCCCAAGCGCGTGACCGCAAGGCACAAGAACTCCAGGACGGTCCGGCCCCACGTGGCGCCGGTGGCCGTCGCTAAGGGAGAGTAGAGATGCTTCAACCAAAGCGTACGAAGTTCCGTAAGCAGTTCAAAGGCTCGATCAAGGGTAAGGCAAAGGGCGGGTCCGACCTGAACTTTGGCACCTACGGCCTGAAGGCGCTGCAGCCTGAGCGGGTCACCGCCCGTCAGATCGAAGCTGCACGTCGTGCGATGACACGTCACATGAAACGTCAGGGCCGGGTCTGGATCCGGATCTTCCCCGACGTGCCAGTGACCGCCAAGCCGATCGAAGTGCGGATGGGTAAGGGTAAAGGCTCGGTCGACCGTTGGGCGGCTAAGGTCAAACCCGGCCGCGTGATGTTCGAGATCGACGGTGTGAATGATGATATTGCGCGTGAAGCGCTGCGTCTGGCGGCGATGAAGCTGCCGATCAAGACGCGGGTTGTCGTCAGAGAAGATTGGTAAATCTTCTCTGACCGTGCGCGGCAGGGTATTTGCCAAAGGCAAATGCACGAGAGCGGCACCCGGTAGAGTTTGAGAGCCCCCGGCGCGAGAGCGTCGGGGGTTTATTTTTTGGTACAAATTCGTATCATTAACACATTAAATCTGGGCTTTGCTGGAAATGACTGAAAACGAGAAGTACCCTAAAGTTATTGAGTTTCTTAGGTATGACACTCCGACGACCCGAGCCCGATTGAACTTTGTCTCTGTTAGAAAGGCTGATCCCGATTTAGCTGTCAGAGTAGAAATTGTGAGAAGCCGAGTAATAGAATTGCAAGGAAAGTTTCGTTCTGACGCAGATTGGGCTTTGAAAAACTACAACTTCTTCATTGGCGGAACGGTTCTTATCGCAATCGTTTCAATTCTGTTAGGTGCGTCGGCATCGTTCATCAATGGCGCATCAACTGCGATGGCGGTTTCGATCGCATTTGCAACGCTTGCGGCCCTAGTGGGCGCGGTTTCACAGGCGCAAGGTTGGCACAAGAGGTATGCCGCAATGTTTGCTGCAGCCTGGGCATTAAAGGGCCTTCGAGTGAAAATTGACAGCGCGATACTAAACCGCCTTAAGGCAGCCAAAGTGAGTGGGAAGACGAAAAATGACGCGGATGTGCCAATTGAGGAATGGGTACGTGACTTGGAGAGAGTTTTATCCAGTTTCGGCGACGATTATGGCGGCTCTCTATCCCCACCCAAAATTCCAAATCTGCGTTGATTTGTAAGGATTGTTGAAGAAAACTCGCCATACCTCTTTTGAACGCGCCATGGCCGCGAGTGCGGAATCAAGGCCGCAGGCCGCCGCGCCATCGACGGGCCACCCCCGGGCCTGTCGATTGGGTGATGTCTACACGTCTCTCGGATCGAAGATGTACTTGGCTGCCATAAAGTGCTGCAGAATAGTCGTTGGATCGACAGACCGTGGCCTGTCGGTGGCGCGGTTCGTATCCAATACAAAGGGCCAACACCCGTGTGTTGGCCCTCATCCGGTAAGGCGGAGCTGAGGTCCGCCTCTCTCAGCTGTCGATATCGGAAATCAGGTCGGGGTTGGTCACCAGGTTGCGCACGCCGTGGGCCTTGCGTTCGTCAAAGATGTTTTCGGCGAACCATGCCCGAATGCTGCCGATATGGACCTTTTGCACCTCGGGGCGCACGCTCCAACTGACCTGAATGGGCGAACCCTTTTCATTGTAGCTGGGGCCGGTGGTTGATCCGGCATAGGTGATGGGCGTGCCCGTGTCGGACGGGATGTTCAGCGCCTGGTGGTAGCCGTCCACCATACCGACCTTGGTCAGTTCGACGAAGTCACCTGCGCTTTCATCGTTCACCAGAACGAACACCTGTGTCTCGACGCGCAGTTGGGGGTTGATGATCGCGTCGCTCAGGCAAGAGGCGAGCGTAGGGCCGGGTTCGACCAATGCTGTGCTGTGCACATAATGCACTTCGATCGTGTCGCCGGGTTCCAGCGCGCCGTTCTTGCCCGCTGGGCCAACGAGATAATCGACTGGTGCCAGTTCCGCCTCGGTCAACTCACCATCATAGGCAAAGCCGGTATTGTAGCCCTTGCCGTCGCCGTTGCCGATATAAGTGGTGAACTCGCCGCCCGAATGCTCGGCTCCTTCGTGGAAGTGGATGTTGCAGAGGTTCATTTGCGTATAGGCGGGGGCCGCCTCGAACGCGCGAGCGTTGTTGCCGGTGAGCGTATTGAGATCGCGCGGTGCCTGTGGTCCATATCCCTTGCCCGCGGTCTCGGCGGCCAATGCCGTGCGTTGGGCGGCGATGACCTCATCGCTGACGGGTGCATCTTCCGCGAAAAGCAGGGCAGGTGAAACAAACAGTGCGGTCGTTGACAGGGCAAGGCGCCAAAGGGGCATTAAGGTCATCCTCCGAAAACAAAGTGTTGCGTTTCAGAGAATATGTTCGACTTGGGGTTGTGGCCAGCTTGCTCCGCCGACTTGGCCTGACAGTTTCGTTATCCTATTCCCAGCCGTAGTTGAAACTGACCGACACGCGCTCGTCCTCGGCCATGTTCATGGGAACTTCGTGCCGCAGCCAGCTTTCCCAGAGTAAGACATCGCCCACGGAGGGTTTGGCGTAGTGGAATTGTTGCAGGTCTTCAGGCGCATCCTTGGTGCGGCCCGGTGAGGCCATCATCATCGGCAGGCGGGGGTCTTCCAGTTTCAAGGCGCTCGTGCCTTCAGGCATTGCCACATAGGTCGTGCCCGAGATCACCGAATGGGGATGGATGTGGCTGGTGTGAATGCCGCCCTCGGGCAGAATGTTGATCCAGATGCTGTCGAGCTTCAGTTTCTTGTCGCCCAGGTCGAACGCCAGTTCTTTGGCGAAGGCGGTAACGTGGGCGTCGAGCGCTTTGACCAAGTCTGCAACGATCGGGAAGCGCCAGGGGAGATCGTCGAGCGAGGCGTAGGAAGTGTAGCCGGGATAGCCCTCGCGCTCGCACCAGTCGTGGCCCGCCTCGTCATCCTCGGCGATGGCGTAGCAGTGTTGTTCGAGCTCGTTCGGGTCGACCTTGGGGTCAAATTCGGAGAGCGGCGCGTGATAGAGGCGGGTGGCGAAGAGTGATGTGATCTTTGGCATGTCCGGCTTCTATCGCGGCCGCGCCCTGAACGCGAGAGGGTCAAAAGACCTGTTGCGATCTGCGCGACAGAAAAAATCCGTGCCCATCCTCGTTGCGGCACGTCAGGCCCGTCCGTTCAGACGTGCAGGTTATGCCGCCGAATGTTGCAGTCACACCATAGTCGGCCTGCGATTGCGCGTCTCGGTTGCGATCCAGGGGGCGACAATCCATCGATACGGGGCCTCGATTGCCCATCAGGAAGATGTGTCCCCAGCCAGATGAGGTGCAGCCTTCCGGACGCGGGTAGGCCAAGGGGCCGCCACGTTCGATGATGGTGCAATAGATGTCAGAAAAATTCACTTCTTGGCCCACCGAGCACTGAATATTCTCGGACGGTGTTTCAAAGGACCAGACATCGGCATGGGTTGGTAAGGTGCTCAAAATCAAAATTACAAATGCAATGCGACTGGACAAGGTCCCCTCCTTGACGTGATCCACTTTAACGTAAACACCATGACGAGATTGGACCACCGGTCAATACTCTGAAAAATCCTTCGTCAGGCGCTTGCCAGCGTTGATCAATGGGCCTATACGGCCACTCTATTCACCCACTCCACGGGAATCGGTGTAACGTCTTTGGCGGCACCCTCGTGATGTTGAAAAGGAAAATGGCGATGAACGCCCAGGAACTTCGGGATAAAACCCCGGACCAGCTGCGTGATGAGCTGGCAAATCTGAAGAAAGAAGCCTTTAACCTGCGTTTCCAGCAGGCCACAGGTCAGCTTGAGAACCCGGCGCGTCTGCGCTCGGTCCGTCGCGACGCAGCCCGCGTCAAGACGATCCTCAATGAACAAGCCCGCAACGCGGCAGAGTAAGGAGAGCACGAAATGCCCAAGCGTATCCTGCAAGGCGTCGTGACCTCCGACGCAAACGCACAAACAGTCACCGTGTCCGTCGAGCGCCGCTTTACGCACCCGGTTCTGAAAAAGACCATTCGTAAGTCCAAGAA
>NZ_JBYNDP010000212.1:0-4351 GCF_059783535.1 Tateyamaria sp.
TGTCGGCGGCAAGGTGCTGGAAGCGGTCATGCCGCTGATGAACCCGCATGGGCGCATTCCGATTTGCGGCATGATTTCTTGGTACAATGCCGGTGGTCTGGGCGCAGGCGCGGATACTGCACTGTCCGCCCCCGCCCTGTGGCGCCCCATTCTGGTGAATTTCCTCAGCGTGAACGGCTTCATCATCTCGAACCATTGGGACCGCTTCCCGGCCTTCCTGACCGAAGTTGGACCAAAAGTGCAAAGCGGAGAGATCAAGGTGGTCGAAGACATCGCCCAGGGTCTGGAAAACGCACCCAAGGCATTCATGGGCCTGCTGGAGGGCAAGAATGTCGGCAAACAGATCGTGAAGCTGATTGCATGATGTGCGCCGGGGTCGGTGGGCGGGCGCATTTGCGCAGCAAACAGAGCCGCCCTCGACCCTAGGCCGCCTGCAGTTTCTTCGCCTCGACCCGCGCCAGTTCGATAAGTTTGTCCATATAAGGCTTGCCCAGATCGTCATCGCGCACGGCGGCATAGAGCCGCCGCGTCAACCCCTGTGCGGTCAGGGGACGGGTGACATAGTCGCTTGAATATTTCACCTCGCGCACCACCCAATCAGGCAACACCGACACGCCACGATTGGAGGCCACCAACAACAGGATAACCGCCGTCAACTCCGCCTGCCGCACTGCCGCCGGTTCGACCTTGGCAGGGATGAGCAATTGGCTGAACACATCCAGCCGCGTGCGCTCCACCGGGTAGGTGATCAGGGTCTGGTTTCGGAAATCAGCAGCCTCGATATAGGCTTTCTGCGCCAGCGGGTGGGAGGAAGCCGCCACAAAAACAGGCGCGTAGTCAAAAAGCTCGACAAAGGTGACACCCGGCAGATCCTCTGGGTCAGACGACACGACCAGATCAACGTCCTCCTTGATCAGCGCAGGCAGTGCATCAAAGGCAAGGCCGGGGCGAATATCCACGTCCACATCAGGCCAGCTTTTGCGGAACATCTCTAGCACCGGGAACAGCCATTCAAAACAGGCGTGACATTCGATTGCAATGTGCAAGCGGCCTGAAGAGCCGTCGCGCAAGGCAGAAAACTCTGCCGCCGCCGCTTCGACCTGCGGCAGGACCTGTTCGGCCAGACGCAGCAGGCGCAGGCCAGCAGCCGACAACCTGAGCGGTTTTGAGCGGCGTACGAACAACTCAACGCCCGCCTGATCTTCAAGCCCCTTGATCTGATGGCTCAGTGCGGACTGCGTGATGTGCAACTGATCAGCTGCCCGTGCGAGGCCGCCAGCCTCGTGAATGGCTTTGATCGTGCGCAGATGGCGAAATTCGATATGCATATGAAACTCATCTTTATCTTGAGAGTTATGAATTTGCCTCAAGATACGCATCAGGGCATGGTGCAACAAGCCCAAAGGAGCCTGCCGCATGCCCACGCCCGATGTCGCCCTGTCGTTCGAGACGTTTCCGCCCAAATCCCTCGACGCTTCATTTCACCTGTGGGACACGGTACAGGCACTGACCCCGCTGAATCCGCGCTTTGTCTCGGTGACCTATGGCGCCGGTGGCACGACGCAATCGCTGACACAGGAAGCAGCCCGGACCCTGCGCAAGACATCCGGCCTGCCCGTGGCGGCCCACCTGACCTGCACAGGCCAAAGCCGCGATGACGTTCTGCGCACCGCCGAGAAATATGCAGCCAGTGGCGTCAAGGACATCGTGGCCCTGCGTGGTGATCCACAGGGCGGCGGAGCGTTTGAGCCGCACCCAGACGGCTTTGCCCACAGCGTTGACCTGATCCGCGCCCTGTCGGATATGGGCCAGTTCACGATCCGCGTGGGTGCTTACCCCGACAGCCACCCGGATGCAGCCTCGGCCCAGCAGAACATCGATTGGCTGAAGGCCAAGATCGATGCGGGCGCCTCCGAAGCGATCACGCAATTTTTCTTTGAAGCAGACAGCTTCCTGCGTTTCCGCGATGCCTGTGTGGCCGCTGGCATCACCGCCCCCATCACGCCCGGCATCTTCCCCGTGGCGAATTGGACGCGCGCGCGCAGCTTTGCGGAAAAATGCGGCACGCCGATCCCTGTGGCGACCGCGACTGCCTTTGACCGGGCCGACCGTGAAGATCGGGCTCAACTCTTTGCCCTGACGCATTGTGCAGACTTGTGCGATACGCTGGTCACCGAGGGGGTAGACAAACTGCACTTCTACACGCTCAACCGCCCCGACTTGACGCTCAAGGTCTGCCGGGCCCTTGGGCTTGTCCGGCCCAGGCAGATGCGCAACGTCGCCTGATCCCTTTCATCTTGCCGGTAAACGTCGGGGGCCCGCCTTCATTTGCCGCTAGACCAATCGGTCTGATCTGACTACCGTTCCGGCAAACAAGCCGGAGACCGACATGCCCCGCCTCGCCCAAAACCTTGCAGACCTGCCCAGCCAGGACGAACTGTTGTCAATGTCCGGTCTGGACTTCATGCAAGGCATTCTGGACGGAACCGTACCCGGACCACCCATCGGACATACGCTTGGGTATGCGCTGCACAAGGTACAAGACGGCGAAGTGACGTTTCGCGGGACACCTGAATTCGATGTCACGAACCCGATGGGCACCGTGCATGGTGGCTGGTACGGCACATTGCTCGACAGCGCGATGGCCTGCGCCGTGATGACAAAAGTGCCCGCCGGGTCGGTTTACACAACGCTGGAATACAAGATCAATCTCACGCGTGGCATCCCACTGGGAATGGAAATCGCGTGCACCGGGCGCGTCGACCACGCCGGGCGCAGTACGGGTGTGGCCACCGGCGAAATCCGCGGCGTGGAGGACGGCAAGCTCTATGCGACCGGCTCCACAACCTGCATCATCATGAAACTGCGCTGATCGCTACGGGACGGTGGGCGGGGCGAATTTGACCCCAAGGGTCAAAGAGCGTCCGCCCCCGTCCCGCGCAGATCGGCCACCCATTCCGACCAGGACCGTGGCGGCGGAGCCTGGGCCAAGGATGGGTGCACCCGCTCGGACGGGTCCAGCCCTGCACGGCGCGGTTTGCGTGTGACGAACCACTTCCCGAAACCAGCGAACGTCCCCATGGACGGCGCCTCGGCATCCTGCGGGAACCGTGCGACCCAGCCTTCGGGCAAGGGCAAACCACAGACTTCTGCCTGTTCCAGCATCCAGACCAGCGGGATATTGGCCAAGGGGCGCGATGCACGGCGCCCCGACAGGTGACCTCCAATGTCGCCATGCACGCCGCGAAACCACATCTGGACGAGATGCCCGTCCCAATCTTGCGTCGTGTCCCACATCACAGGCGCGTAAGCCACGCGGGTTTCATTCCGGGCGATGGCATGAAAGCCGTGTTTCACGGACCGGCCCAGTTGATGGTTGTGAAAGGCGTGGCGTGGCGCGCTTAGCCGCCACAGGAACGGCATGTTGAGGCCAAGAGACTTCACAGTGTCCCACACCCCGATCATCTCGACCTCGACCTGGTCATGGCAATTGTTGCGCACGAAAATGCGCGCCGCATCGCCATCCGGGCTGCATTCATAGTGACGGTAGACGTCCCGAATATTGCGTTCTGTCGCGGCCTCAGGCTTCAGCAGGCCCACGCGATCGATGATCCCGGCAAGAGACCGGACCGCATAGGCCCCACGCGAATATCCAAGCAGAAACACCTTGTCCCCGGGCCGGTAGCGTGACGCCAGATAGCCGTAGGCGCGCCGGATTTGCCGGTTGATGCCACGGCCAAAGATCACGTCCCCAGCCTTGCGCCAATGGGACCATTGCAGACCAGGCTCGTAGTAGAGAGACACCTCGCTGCCCATTTCGCCCAGCAGCTTGGCTGTCAACCCGGCATTGGTTTCGTCCCCCGGATCAAGTGTGGACATGGTTCCGTCGATGATAATGACATGGATCGTCTGGCCCCGCGCCGGCGGAGCCACGCTTGGCAGACCTGTCCCGAACCGGCTTTTCAGCCAGTTCGAGATGGTTTTATTCAGCCGCGATCCGAGCATCCTTCATCAAGTCCCAAACCTTCATCGGTGTGAATGGCATATCTGCCTGCCGCACGCCGTGCTCCCACAGCGCATCCTGCACCGCGTTGGACACCGCTGCCAACGCTCCAACCGTGCCAGCCTCACCGCAGCCCTTCATGCCCATGACATTCGCGGTTGACGGAACCGGCTCGGACGTAAACCCGATGTAGGGAACATCATCCGCGCGGGGCAAGGCGTAATCCATGAACGTTGCCGTGAGCAATTGGCCGTCTTCATCGAACTGAACATGCTCGGTCAGCGCCTGTCCGATGCCCTGGACAACGCCGCCATGCACCTGCCCTTCGGCCAGCATCGGGTTGATAAG
>NZ_JBYNDP010000072.1:0-20838 GCF_059783535.1 Tateyamaria sp.
TTGTGGGCGACGACCTGTTTGTGACCAACCCGGCACGCCTGGCGGACGGTATTGCCCGTGGCTGCGCGAACTCGATGCTCGTAAAAGTCAATCAAATCGGCAGCTTGACGGAAACACTTGAAGCCGTAGATATGGCCCACCGCGCCCGCTACACCAATGTCATGTCCCACCGCTCGGGCGAGACAGAGGACGCGACCATCGCCGACCTCGCCGTTGCAACGAACTGCGGCCAAATCAAAACCGGATCGCTGGCCCGCTCGGATCGGCTCGCGAAGTACAACCAACTCATCCGGATCGAGGAAATGCTGGGCGAAACCGCCGAGTTTGCAGGCAAATCCATCCTGAAGTAATCGACGAATTTCACGTCACCGTGGGCAGCAACGTTGCCCACGGACACACACGCGCAGATCAAAACGCGCGCATAAGACAGATCGGGGAACGCAACGGATCCGTTTGCATATTGCAACCGAACACCTCCGCGATTTACTCAGACGCTATGACCAACCTCTCCATCCACTCGGCCCGTCCTTCCGACATGGAAGATGTGGCAAGGCTGTGCTGGGCCTATCGCGACCTTCTGATCGAACGATCCGTGGGCCTGCCCGATATGGTTGAAGCCTACTATGCCAAGGACAGCTATACGGCTCTGATCGCGGACCTGCCACGTATCCACGCGCGGCCCAGAGGCGACATCCTCGTGGCCGTCCTTGATGATCAGATCGTCGGTTGTGCCATGTACTACCCTTTGACCGCTCCGGGCACGACAGAGATCAAACGCGTCTACGTCGCCCCATCTGCACGGGGGACAGGGGCTGGCCGCGCGTTGATCAAGGAGTCCATGGCCCGCGCCAAGGGTGACGGCTACACCCGGGTTGTTCTGGATACGATGAGTGGACTGACGGAGGCCATCGCATTGTATGAGCGGCTCGGCTTCCAGCCTTGCGCGCCATATTACGACGCAGAACCAACTTTCCTGCCTTATCTACGCTTCTTCGATCATCCTCTATGAGCTGTGCAAATGACCGCTGACCAAATCCTCGCGCACTTGAATCTGCAACCGCATCCCGAAGGCGGACACTACCGCCAGACCTGGGTTGCTGAAAATGACGGGCGACCCACCGGCACATGCATCTATTTCCTGCTTGCCGCGGGTGAGCAAAGCCACTGGCACAAGGTCGATGCAACCGAGATTTGGCTCTACCACACAGGCGCCCCGCTGATCCTGTCGATGAGCAGCAGTGACACTGGCCCCGCACAGGATCATCTGCTGTCCCCCGATCTGAACGAAGGTGCTCCGCAGATCATCGTGCCCGAGGGGTATTGGCAGGCCGCCCGCAGCACCGGGGATTACACGCTGGTCAGTTGCACAGTCTCGCCGGGCTTCCAATTCGAAGGGTTCACGCTTGCGGAACCGGGTTTCGACATCCCACGTCAGGGATAGCTGACGGTCCCACCTCCTACGGCGGCCCGAACGCCAGTCGTCCCTGGGCAAGATGTCGGCAAACCGCGTGCGACGCGCACCGCCAGATAGGCAAAGGCCTGCGCCTCCAACATGTCTCCATTCAGGCCCACATCCTCAACAGGGCGCACGGGACAATCCAAAGACACCTCAAGCATTTTCATCAGAACCGGGTTGTGCCGCCCGCCCCCCGTCACGAGCACTTTCGAAGGCGGGCGTGGACAGTGCTGCATCGCCTCAGCCACCCCGGCTGCACACATAGCGGTCAACGTTGCTGCCGCATCCGCGTCGCTGAGTTCGTGAACCAATCTCACCATCTCAGCAAAGTCGTTCCGGTCGAGTGATTTTGGCGGGATGCGGGCAAAGTACGGCTCTGCCAGGAACAGCTCGAGTGCGCCCGTCTCGACGCTCCCCGACGCGGCAACACGGCCCCCTTCGTCAAAGGGCAGCCCAAGCCGCGCCTGCATAAGATCGTTGACCGGTGCGTTGGCAGGCCCTGTGTCAAAGGCCAAAAGCGCGCCCTCACGCTCTGCGGCATCCGCAGTGGGATCAACCCAAGTCAGGTTACCAACACCACCCAGATTCAAAAAAGCGACCGGGCTTTCCGCTCCCATCCACTTGGCACAGGCAAAGTGAAAGAACGGCGCCAGCGGTGCGCCCTCGCCCCCCAGCTCGACATCCGCCGTCCGAAAATCCCAGACAACCGGCACATGCAACGCTCGGGCCATCGCCGCACCATCGCCCAGTTGCAGTGTTCCCTGCGCGCGCGGCGCATGCGCCACGGTCTGACCATGAAACCCAACCAGATCGACGTTGTGGAAGCCGCTCAACAGCGCCTGATGAGCCGACATAACGACATCCGTCGCCGGGCCCAGTGTAGCTCCGGACCAATGCCCCAGCGCCGCGCGCAAAGCGGTCTGCTCCTCGGCCGTATACGCACGGTAGTCGTGCGTACCGAAGCCATCAATCACCACACCATCGGTCCTTAGAACGGCGGCATCCACCCCATCCAGCGACGTCCCTGACATGGCGCCCAGAGCGGTAATGATCGCTCCCTTTTCTCTGACCTTATCCATGGTCTTTTCCTTTGCCCGTCCCCCGCTTATAGACTGCGACGGAGCCGTTCCAAGGACAAGCCAAATGACTTACACACCCCGATCCGATTTTTTGCACGTGATGCAAAGCCGCGGGTTCCTGGCCGACTGCACAGACATGCAGGCGCTGGACGACGCATTGCTGGTTCCGGGGCAAACCGCCTATATCGGATTTGATGCGACGGCCAAGTCGCTGCACGTCGGATCGCTGATCCAGATCATGATGCTGCGCTGGTTCCAGAAAACCGGGCACAAGCCGATCACGCTGATGGGTGGTGGCACGACCAAGGTGGGCGATCCGTCCTTCCGCGCCGATGAACGCCCCCTGCTCGGTGCTGCTGCGATTGATGCGAATATCGCCGGGATCAAACAAGTGTTCTCCGCTTACATCGATTACGATGCCGGCGCACAGATGCTGAACAATGCCGAATGGCTCGATGATCTGAACTACCTCGATTTCCTGAGGGACATCGGGCGCCACTTCTCGATCAACCGGATGCTGTCATTCGAGAGTGTGAAATCCCGACTGGACCGCGAACAGTCGCTGTCGTTCCTCGAATTCAACTACATGATCCTGCAAGCCTATGACTTTATGGAGCTGAACCGCCGCTACGGCTGCATCCTGCAGATGGGTGGGTCGGACCAGTGGGGCAACATCGTCAACGGCATCGACCTGACCCGCCGGGTGATCCAAAAAGAGGTGTTTGGCCTGACCTCACCGCTTCTCGAAACCTCGGACGGCAAGAAAATGGGCAAGTCCCAGTCTGGCGCCGTCTGGCTGAATGCGGACATGCTGTCACCTTATGAATTCTGGCAGTTCTGGCGGAACACGACAGACGCCGATGTTGGTCGCTTTTTGAAACTCTACTCCGAGCTGCCACTGGATGAATGCGACCGCTTGGGCGCCCTCGAAGGGTCGGAGATCAACGAGGCAAAAGCCCTGCTCGCCACCGAGGTGACGACCATTCTGCATGGTGCAGACGCCGCCGCTGCGGCTGCACAGACGGCTAAAGAGGTCTTTGAAAAGGGCGGTGTGGGCGACGACCTCCCTACCCTGACCCTAAGTGCGGATGATGTGGGCGACGGAATTTCCATTGTGCAATTGATCGTCAAATCCGGCCTCGCCGGATCCGGGAAAGAGGCCAAGCGCCTGATCGCCGAGGGTGGCGCACGGATGAACGACGCACCGTTGACCGAAGCAGGCACGATGATTGATCAGGCTGCTCTGGCTGCGCCGATCAAGCTGTCGGCGGGCAAAAAGCGCCATGCGCTTGTCCAAATTGGTTAAGGTTTGACCGTACGGTAAATTCTGTCCCCGCGGGGACAGATCATCCCAACCGCCCGAGGACGGCCCGTGCAGCGCGCAGACCGGGGTCTTTTCCACCGCGTCCCAAGCGGTCCATCGTCAGCTCCATCGCAGCGCGCTGATCCTCGGAACCTTTGAGCAGGCCTTCCATCGCCGACACCACGTTGTCGACATTGAAGTCTTTGCCGACAACCTCCGGCACCACGCGGGTATCCGTCACGTGATTGATCAAGCTGCCTGTGTCAGTCGTCACCATACGGCTGATGATCGCGCGGCTGAGCCAGTGCAGATCGTAGGCGCTGACCATCGGCGTTCCGGCTGCAGCCAGCTCTAAAGACACCGTGCCGGACGTTGCAAGGGCCAAATCCGCCGCAGCGAAAGCAACGCGCTTTTCCATCAGCGCCGCATCGTGATCCTGCCCTGTGGGGTCAAGAACCAAAGGAGCGACAGGCCACTGCGCCACCTCTTTGTGCACCAGTTCTACGACCGATCCGGCGGCGGGCAGGACCATTTTCATTTCTGGCCGCGTCTGCGCCAATCGCCCAAGGGCCTGGCCGAAGACCGGGCTCATCCGCGTGATCTCTCCACGGCGAGACCCCGGGAGCACAAGCACCAGCGGGTCCGCATCCTCCAACCCATACTTCGCTCGGAATGCTGCCTGTTCCTCTGCTGTAGATCGCGGGACAGTTGCGGCGGGGTGTCCGACAAAATCGCACTCCATCCCTTCCGCTTCCATATACGGAGGCTCAAAGGGGAATAGCGCGAGGACCTGATCAATGACCTTGGCCATCTTCTTGGCCCGCCCAGGCCGCCAGGCCCACACGGTGGGCGCCACGTAGTGCACGGTCCGAATGTCCGAGCGTTCCTTGACCAGCTTGGCCACGCGCAGCGAAAAGTCCGGGCTGTCGATGGTGATCAGGACATCGGGCTGTGTGTCGATCACAGCCTGCGCCGTTTCCGCGATACGCCGTTTCAAGTGCCGGTACTTCGGCAGCACCTCGGCAATACCCATAACGGTCAGTTCGGACATGTCGAAGCGGCTTTTCAGCCCCTGCGCCTGCATGAGCGGCCCTCCAATACCGTCATATGTCACATCCAGTGCTTCACGGTTCAGGCCCGCCATCAATGCCCCACCCAAGGCATCACCCGAAGGTTCACCCGCAAGGATAAAGACCTTCAGCGCACCCAAAGGAACAGCCCCGCTTCATCCAGGAGACGCACAACCTCTTCCCGTTCAAGCACCATCACGCCGTCAGCAGCGACGACCATGCCATCAAGCCGGGCTTCGATGACCGCGCGCGCCGTCTCGGGTCCGATTGTGGGCAAGTCGATCCGCCGGTCTTGACCCGGTTTCGGCGCTTTGAAGAAAACGCCACCCTCGGGCTTTGCCCGGGCCTCAGCCACAGGACCGGACAGCCAGTCTGCCGCATCGTCCAACATGTCACCGACAAAATCCATTGCCGCCCCGAATGGATCGCCATCAGTCGCGGGCATCGGACGCGCCGGACGCTGTTGCAAGCCGCGCAACATGGCATCGGTGCCCTTGGCATCTTCGCGTGCGATGACATGGCCATCACGGATGACACAGGACTGACCCTCATCTGCCCGGCCCTGTTCGATCGAAACTTGCTCGGCCGCCTTGATATGCGCCTCAATGTCGTCCGGTACTGCTGTCCGGGTCAGAACACCGGATTGCGGTAACAAGTCCGGTACAAGCGCATGAGCGCCCTTTACGATCATGCCGCGTTTTTCGAACAATCCAAGGATGGCCCTGAGCGCGGCATCTTCGCCGTCCTTGACCGCCTTTGCGAGGGTCGGCACCAGCGGCATCGTCCGCGCATCCAGCTTTAGCGGGCTGAAGCCGGGCCTTTGAATCGCTCCGCAAAAGCAGACCTCTGTTACACCCCGAGCAACGAGTTTGTGCAACAAGGTCCCGATGGTTTCGAGCCGAAACCAGACGTCCACCTCAAGCCCCTCCGGCTTGTGCCCGTCGAGCGCACAAATGATGGGTCGAGTTGGCTGGTGCTTTGCAACGACCGACGGCAATGCGCCGGTCCCAGTGATCAGAGCCAGCATCAGCGCGGCGTCAGGAACGACCGGTCACTGTCGCCCATGACAAATTCGACAATCTCGCGGACAAATTCACTATCGGTTTCCTTGCCCAATCGCTCGGCCCGATTGTGGAACGTGCCTTCACCTTGCGCCAGCATCTGGAATGCCGCCCGCAAAGCCGTGATGTCGCTGCGGCTGACACCACGCCGTTTCAGGCCCACAAGGTTCAGCCCATCCAACTCGCCCCTTGGTGCCTGAACAAGGCCATAGGGGATCACGTCATTTGTCACCATGGTCACGGCACCAATGATTGCACCCCGACCGATGCGCACAAATTGGTGGATGCCTGACAGGCCTCCAACGATCACATCATCCTCAAGGACACAATGCCCCGCCACAGCGGCTGAATTTACAACGATGACCCTGTCGCCGATATGCGCATCATGCGCGATGTGGCAGCCAGCCATGAACAGGCCATCATCTCCGATCCGTGTAACGCCGCCGCCGCCTTCGGTGCCACAGTTCATAGTCACGTGTTCGCGAATGCGATTGCGTTTGCCGATCACCAAACGGCTTGCCTCGCCCTTGAACTTCAAGTCCTGCGGCACTTCTCCGATGACAGCAAAGGGAAACACGGTTGTCCCTTCATCGATTTCGGTATGGCCAGTGACAACAACGTGGCTTTTCAGCACGACATCTGCGGCGATCACAACATTCGAACCAACGACGCAAAAAGGCCCTATGACGGCCGTCGGATCAATCTGTGCGCCCGGTTCCACGACCGCCGACGGATGAATACCTACGTCGCTCATGTGGTCGGCAAATCCATCATCGCGGTAAACTCAACCTCGCAGGCCATTTCACCATCGACCTCTGCGACACCGGCGAATTTCCAGACTTTCCCGCCAGGCTTCCCACGGGTCGTTTTGAGGTTCAGTTTCAGAACGTCGCCCGGAACAACCATCCGGCGAAATTTGCATTTGTCGATGGCCATGAAATAAACAAGTAGGTTCTTGTCAGCCAGATCAAGCGCGACGCCGACCATGACTGCCGCTGTTTGCGCCATTGCTTCGACAATCGTCACACCAGGCATGATGGGTTGCCCGGGGAAATGACCCTGAAAGTGCGGCTCGTTCATCGTGACATTCTTGATGCCTGTCGCCGACTGATATCCGTCGATTTCCTCGACACGATCCACCAAAAGGAAGGGATAACGGTGCGGGATTAAGCGCTGTATCATCCCGATATCGGCGGATTTTAGTTCTGTTGTCATGGGATGCCCGAGCCTTTGGTCATTGGTCTTATCATCGACACGTGCCTAGCAAGACAGACACGGCCTCGCAAGCGCGCGGCTATTGTTGGTCGGTTCCGTCGCCCAGAGCCGCATCCATCCGTGAAATTGCAAGATCCGTAATGTCGATCGCATTTGCGCTGACAAAAACACTGCGTTGTTCCAAGATAACGCCAGCACCTGCTTCGCGCATGATGACCTCAAGTACTGGCGCCGCAGACACCAGAAACCGATCACGGTTTTCTTCCAGCAAGTCGGCAATGCTGCGGCTTCTGGCCTCGCGTTCATTGCGTATGCCCTCCACCCGTGCATCAAACGCATCCGCCAGTTCGCGAAACGCCTCTGGTTCCATATCAGGACGTTGATCCGTCAAGGCCTGCTCTTCCGCTTCCAACTCTGCCTCGAGACGGCGGTTATCTTCGGCAAGTACGGTTGTCTGAGCCTCTATGTCAGCGAGGACGCGTTGGCCAAAAGCACTGTCCCGGTAGAAGCGTTCGCTATCGATTGTCAGGATAGGGCTGCGGACATCTTGCGAGACAGACGACGTGGCCCAAAGCAGGGCCACGATCAGGAGTGCACCGGCTTTGACAAGCCTGCTCATCAAATCAGAACGTGGTCGAGATGGTGAGGTCGAACGACTGCTCGCGGTCAAACTCTTCTTTGCGCAGCGCATTGGAGAAGTTTAGGCGCAGTGGTCCGATAGCCGTATCCCAGAAAATCGAGAAACCGATGACATGACGGAAGGACCCACCTTCACCCCGGACGTCGCCACCGGAAAGATCGACCTCGTCCAGATCCCAAAGGTTGCCAACGTCATAAAACAGCCCGCCGCGAATACCCAACTCTTCCGGCAGACCTAGCGGGAATTCGGCTTCAAACCGTGCAGCAACGAATAGGTTACCACCCAGCGGATCAGGGTCATCGCCTGCCGCATTGAAATCGCGTGGACCAATGCCGCCCGGTTCAAAGCCCCGGATGATCCTTGGTCCAAGAATGAAGCGGTCAACTGTCCGGTTTGTACCACCGTTCCATGCCAGATATCCGCCCTCGAGCGTCGCCCGGAGCGTTACCTCTTCATTGAACGCGAGTCGTTGACCAACAATGCGGCCGCGCGTCCTTATGAATTCGGAATCACCACCCAAGCCCGCGAAATCCTGGGAAAGCTCAAGGAGCACGCCCGCCGTTGGGTTTAGGCCACCTTCGCGTGTGTCATAGGTGTAAGTATATCCAATCGACGATGCAGATTGTTCGCCAACATCAATCTCACGCTGAACAATGGGACCGTTCACGACCGGGTCGCGCACGATCATTTCATTTTCAAGGTAACTGTAATTCACAGACAACCTCGATCGCTCACCAATGGGGAAAGTCAAACTGGGGCGAAATGTAAGTGACTCAGTGTCGTAGTTGGCGAAGCTTGAGTCCGATTCACTGTACTGCAGGTTCAGGCCAAAAGTGACGTCTCTGCCCAAAAAAGCGGGTTCAATAAAGTTGATGCCGTATTGTTCAGACTCTTCTGCCGTCGAGAAATTGAATCCGAGGGTTTGTCCCCGGCCAAGGAAGTTGCGCTCGGTAAAGCTTACAATCAAACCAAAACCATCATCCTGGGAGAACGCACCACCAAAGTTGAGCGAGCCGGTTGGACGTTCTTCAACATCTACATCGATAACAACTTGATCCGGGCTTGATCCCTCACGGGCGTTAACATCAGCAGCTTCGAAGTACTCAAGTGCACGAATACGCTCGGCAGCATCTCTGATTTCCCGCGGATTGAATGGGTCACCTTCGGCCACCTTAAACTGACGACGGATCACACGATCAAGTGTCGTTGTGTTACCCTCAATATCAATGCGCTCGACAAATACACGTGGACCACGGCTGAGCACAAATTCCACATCAAGCGTCAACGCACGATCATTTCTCGTAATTCGGGGCTCGACCCTTAGAAAATCAACGCCTTCTCGCTGTCCCTGTCGTTCAAGACGCGAAATCTCCGCCTCTACCAATGTTGGGGAGTAAATGACGCCTGGGCGTACTTTGATGAGCTGCAGGTATGCGTCACCGTCAACATTGGGCAACTCGCTGACTACAGTAACTTCGCCGAAGGAAAACTGCTGCCCTTCCTGGACGTTGAATGTCAGGAAAAAACCGTCGCGCTCTTCGGTCAGTTCGGCATTTGAACTTACGACCCGGAAGTCAACATAACCGCGTGAGTTGTAGAAGTCGGTCAGAACCTGCTTGTCAAATTCAATGCGGTCTTCAACCAACGTGTCTGTTTGGATCAGAAAACGCAGGAGACCGGCCTGCTTGGTCTCGAGAACCCGGCGCAATCTGCGGTCGGAATAGACCCGATTTCCAACGAAACTGATACGCTCAACCTCGACAACATCGCCTTCGAAAATCTCGAAAATCAGATCAACGCGATTGTCGGAACGTCGGATGATGCGGGGGCTTACGCGCGCTGCAACGCGACCTTGTGTGCTGTAAGCTTCGGCAATCGCACCTGCATCCCGTTCCGCTTGTGCAGGTGAAAACACCCTTCTTTCTTGGCTTTGGATAATGGCGGACAGCGCGTCGTCGTCTACGCGGCGGTTTCCTTCGAAGGTCAGGCGATTGATCGTCGGAAACTCAGTAACCGTAATCAGGAGAGTGCTGCCTTGTGGTTCGACGGAAACGGTTTCAAACAAACCGCTTGTTTCAAGGTTGCGGCGTGCATCGTTCACTTGCCCCGCCGACAGCGTTTGCCCCGGAGCGATTCCAGCTCGCGCAAGAACCGCGGAGTCACCGATCCGCGTGTTTCCATCGACCACAATGCGATTGAATTGGAAGTTTTGCGCCTGCGCTGGGGTCTGTGTTCCGACCCAAACCGCTGACAAAAATACAAAAAAAGCTAGAATACTATGCGCCCGACGCCAGCACGCCTGTGCTTGCCCTGCTGCGCCCCTCATCCCCAGTCCCATGGTTTTGCCCCACGTGTTCAGACATACAATAGTCACGTGACTAACGGCATTGCGAGGTGTTGTCAAAAGCGCAAAACCCCGTGGGTCACCACGGGGTCACTAGCACATCTTGTGGATAAATCTGGGTTTTAGAGGCTGCCCAACCATGCGCCTGCCGCAAGAGCGGCCACCAATGTCAGGCCATGAAGCGCCCGATCAGAATTCAGCATCATCAAAAGGCTCAAGCCACGGTATCCGGTTTGAATCATCTGCATCGGTTCGTCCTCTGTTTCGCACTTGTGATACAGAGGCAATGCGGCAGGACATGGGACGAATGATGGCAAGAATAAGGCGTCAACCCGCCCCAGTCCGCTTAGGGGCAGAAGATATCATTCCCCAATGCAAACAGCATGAGTGACAACACGAGGGTCAACCCAACTGTCATCAAGATGCGCAATGCGCCATCGCTTGGAGGTTTGCCCGTGACCGCCTCATAGGCGTAAAACACCAGGTGACCACCGTCCAATGCAGGGATCGGAAACAGGTTCAGAAGACCAACCGCAGTGGAAAGCACAGCGATAAACCAGATGAAGTCGCTGAGCCCATGACTTGCCGTCGTACCCGCAACCTGTGCAATGCCGATGGGTCCCGACAGATTGCATGAGCTAATCGCGCCGGTAATCAGGTGCCCAAGACCGTTTATGGAGCCGGTGATAACCCCGATCATCCGTTCGTATCCGCCGGACAATGCCTGCAAAGGTGCTGGCGCTTCGCGGCCCATTTCAAAGGCCTGACCTCCGCCAAGGCCGATCCGCCACTTCTTTTCAAAGCCGCCCTGCCCGTCTAACTCATCAACCAGCTTGGGCGACAATTCGATTTCCATTTCCGCACCCGAGCGCCAAACGGTTAGCTGCACCAGCGCACCATCAGAATTCTCAATGACCTCTGGCAGCTGCCCAAATCGAAACACGGGCGCGCCGTTAATCGATGTAATCACGTCGCCAACTTCGAACCCGGCCGCAAGACCAGCACTACGCGGAACGACCCGCGTCACGAGTGGCGGGAACAGATACGGTCCAGTAACTGTCATGACGTCGCCGCCACGATCGACAAGATATTCAAGCTGCGGCTTTTCCGGGATCGTTTCAATAAACGCGGCATAGTCCTCGGAGTTGATGCTGGGGACGGCTTGACCCTCGATTTCGCGAACGATGTCCCCTTCGCGCAATTCGTACGCGCCAGCCGGAAGCGGCTTGATTTCACCAACCGTCAGTGGATCACGCGGGACGCCAGTGAAAAAGATCACGGCGGCGAAGACGATAATCGACAGCACAAAGTTGAAGACAGGGCCTGCGGACACTGTCGCCGCGCGCGCCCAAAGCGGTGCACCGTGCATTGTGCGCCGCAGGGCGGCAGGATCAGCGGCGGCTTCCTCCATCGCGTCAACATCTTTGCCAGATGCCGCGTTCGCATCGCCAGCGAACTTTACGTATCCGCCAAAGGGTAAAGCCGCGATCTGCCAGCGAGTTCCCCGCTTGTCCATACGGCTCCAGATCACGGGGCCAAATCCGATCGAGAACACATCCGCGTGGATGCCTGACCAGCGGCCAACAATATAGTGCCCATATTCATGGATGGCGACGATGACACTCAGCGCCACGACGAAAAAGAAAATGGTCCAGGCAAAACCGCCAAAGGCGGGAATCAGTGCCGAAATATCCAAGGTTTTATCCTGCTCTTTGCTCGATCACATCGCGGGCGGCTTGTCGTGCCATTTGGTCCGCTATGTGCACATTATCAAGGGTCATTGGGGCATCAATATGGCTCGGATCAGTGCAGTTGAGCACTTCATCGACCACTTCTGCCATCGCCGGAAAGCTGATGTCACCGCCAATAAACCCATCCAACGCGGTTTCCTTGGCCGCATTGAATACGGCACCGGATAGTCCGCCCCGCTCCATGACTTCGCGCGCCAGTCGAAGGGCGGGCCAGCGCACTTCGTCGGGTGCACGGAACGTCAGTGAGCCGATCTGCGCCAGATCAAGACGCTCAACAGGCAGTGGCTGGCGATCAGGCCAATTCAGGGCATAACCAATGGCGTGTCGCATATCGGGTGGCCCCACATGCGCCATCAACGCGCCGTCATTGAAACCGACCATTGCATGGATCATGGATTCGGGGTGGACAAGCACCTCGATCTGATCAGGTCTGGTGCCGAAATATTCTCGCGTTTCAATCAGTTCCAAGGCTTTGTTGAACATCGACGCACTGTCGATCGTGATCCGTTGCCCCATGTCCCAATTTGGGTGCGAGGATGCCTCGGCCAAGGTCGCCTGTGCCAGCTCCTCCAATGGCCAGTCCCGGAAGGCACCACCACTGGCCGTGATGATGATGCGCTCAACCGCTGACATATCTTCGCCGACAAGCGCTTGGAAAACGGCCGAATGCTCACTGTCCACCGGCAGCAAACGCGCATCATGGGCTTTGGCGGTGGAGAGGATCAATTGACCGGCGCATACAAGGGATTCCTTGTTGGCCAAAGCGAGGGTTGCCCCCTGCTCGAGCGCGCACAACCCCGGCGCAAGACCGGCAGCCCCCACAATTGCGGACATGACCCAATCTGAGGGGCGGCAGCCTGCCTCGGTCAACGCGTCCTGCCCTGCGGCGGCTTCAACATCGCTGCCGCTCAGGGCTGCACGCAGATCATCCAGCCGGGCCTCATCTGCTGTCACAGCCACATCTGCGCGCAGGCGGATCGCATCCTGTGCAAGCTGTTCAATGTTGGATGATCCCGTCAGCGCCACAACATCGTAAGCTTCCGGTTCTCTGGCAATCAGGTCGATGGTGTTTTGACCAATCGAACCCGTCGCGCCGAAGATCGACACGCGGCGCATGTCAACCAAGCCCCCAGGGGAAAGCCGCAATCTGAGCAAACATCAGGAAAAACACCGAGGCACCCAACATCCCGTCAAACCGGTCCAGCACGCCGCCATGACCGGGGATCAGCGACGAGCTGTCCTTGACGCCCATGCGCCGCTTCATTGCGCTTTCTGCGATATCACCCATTTGGCTGGCCATGGACACGGCAATAGAGACGCCGATCAATTGCAACGAAGCGCCCGTGTTGATCGCGAAGACCGCCCCGACAATGCCGGCGCCAACCCAGCCCGAGGCGGTGCCTGCCCATGTTTTCTTGGGGCTGACGCGCGGCCAGAATTTTGGTCCCCCGATCAGGCGGCCAGCGAAGTAGCCAACCACATCGGTAACAACGACCACTGCCACCAGCCAGACCATCCAGCCAAAGCCGAGATCATCGCGGACATGCATCATCCCATATCCAGCCATCAATACGAGCAGCGTGAAGATCATGTAGATCGACCGGTTCTGCTTCAACTGACCAAACCCAACCATGCAAGGGGCCAATAGCAACGGCAGCGCAAAGCCGGTTGGCAGATAAACGGCGAGAAGCGTCGCGACACCGGACACTGCGCCCAGTTGCACAGCGAGCGAGGGATGATCAGGCGAGATGATGCGGACCAACTCCCACACCATCAGGCCGCAAATCAACGCTATCAGAACATGGAAAACATCGCCGCCAACCCAGATGCCCCAGATGCCGACAAGGACCATGACCAGACCGGACGCCATGCGTGCCGCAAGATCTGACCACCGCTCTGTCACCGCTTCACCCCACCAAACCGGCGTTCGCGTCCGCCATAGGATGCGCAAAGGCGCGTGAATTCTTCCCGACTGAAGTCAGGCCACAGAGTATCAATGAATTCGTATTCGGCATAAGCCGATTGCCAGAGGAGAAAGTTCGATATCCGTGCCTCTCCACTGGTGCGGATCACCAGATCGGGGTCGGGCAGCACATAGGTGTCCAGGTATTTCGGAAGCGTTTCCTCGTCCACACTCTCTGGCCGCAGTTTTCCTTCAGCAACGTCTTGCGCCAAACGTTTGGTCGCGCGCGCAACCTCGTCACGACCGCCGTAGTTCAAGGCGATTGTCAGGTTCACGCTTGTGTTGCCCGATGTCAGCGTCTCCAGCTCATCCATGAGGGAGATTAGCTTGGCATCCAAGCGCACACGATCCCCAATGAAGCGCACCCGCACCCCAAATTCGTTCAGCGCGCGGGTTTCCTTGGAGATGTAGCGGCGAAACAGGCTCATTAGCCCGGCGACTTCGACTTGCGTGCGTTTCCAGTTTTCGGTCGAGAAGGCGAAAATCGTCAGGTACTCAACACCGATATCCGGGCAGGTTTCCACAACTTCGCGGACACGTCGCGCACCGGCGTGGTGACCAAACAGGCGCGGCCGTCCTCTTTGTGTTGCCCAACGTCCATTGCCGTCCATGATAATGGCAACGTGGCGCGGGCCGGTATGTACGGTGTCTGTGATAACGCTGTCCTTGGATTGTCTGCGTAAATCCCGTCAACCGGGGGTCCGACTTAGATGGTCCACACACTCCCCGGGAGTGTTGGTCCCGACCAAAGGGCCGGGATTCGTTTATCAAACCTGCATGATCTCGGTTTGTTTGGTTTCAAGCGCCCCGTCCACGGACTTGATGAACTTGTCCGTCATCTCTTGAACCTCATCTTCCCAAAGCTTCTGGTCATCCTCGGACATTCCGTCCGCCTTCGCTTTTTTGATCTGGTCCATACCATCGCGGCGCACGTTGCGGATGCTGACGCGGGCATTTTCGGCGTAGCTGCCAGCAACCTTACCCAACTCACGGCGGCGTTCTTCGTTCAGTTCGGGGATCGGCAGCATGATGATCGTGCCGTTGAGTTGGGGATTGATGCCCAGCCCGCTTTCTCGGATGGCCTTCTCCACTTTGCCGACCAAACCTTTGTCCCACACGTTAACCGTTACCATCCTTGGCTCGGGCACGTTCACTGTGCCGACCTGGTTGATAGGCGTCATGGACCCATACGCATCCACCATCACCGGTTCGAGCATCGAAGCTGACGCCCGGCCAGTCCGCAGCGATGCGAATTCGGTTTTCAGGTTGGCCATGGCACCTTCCATGCGGCGCTCAAGGTCATCAGTGTCGAGCATAAAGTCGTCAGACATTGTATTCCCCGTGTTCGTCTTGGCCCGTTCGGGCGTCTTGCATTTGGGTATAGTGCAACGGGCAGGCGAATTGCCAGAGGGGTTTGAGCGATGCTCAATTTAGCGCTCTGGCGCGCAATAGCGTCAAACTGTAAACACAATCGCAGGTTAGCAAAAATCCGCCTTGATCCGGAAACCGAACATGTCAGACAGTTTAAATGCAATCGTCGAAAGAGCTGCCCGCATACTTGGTGTCGCAGATGCGGATATCGATGTGAATGCGGATATTGCCGACCTTGGTCTCGATGCAGACGATGTGCAGGACATATTGGAAGAAGTCGCGGAGTTGTTCGGTGCACCTTTGATCGACATCATCAACACGCTTCCCGTCTATCGGATCAAGCGCGGCGACATGACAATGGCCAGCTTGCAGGACATCGCCGCCTTCTCGCCCTGGGCATCAGCGTTGTTGTCAGAGCTGACTACCAAAACGGATATCGAGACACTGACGAGTCTGGCCGCATCTATTGATGCAGGGCGCTATGTCCCGAGTGGGCGAAAGTCAGACGATCTGCATCGCCCCAAACCGCCAGCGTGGGTCATTGCAAAAGCAGTTGGCATCTGGGCCACGGCGCTTCTGGTGCCCTTGTTCAACGTATTTCGTCCGTGCAATCCACTGGCCCAGTTCTGTTTCACGCCAGCCGCCGAAAAGTTCTGGAATGTCGCCAGTTACTCTCTGACGATTGCGGGGGCGACAACGCTGATCTGGCTGGTCCCGGGTTTGCACGAATTGTCAGACGACATTCGAAAGCAGAAGGCTCGGCTCAAACGCGGTGCGGGCGAAGCGTAACACGCAAACAAGTTGCAGTGGAGACTATCCCTGTACCCGCGTGAAAGTCCCATTGCCTTCCAAGATCTCCTTGAACCCGCCAGGGGTGTCCAGCGGGAAAACAATCAGTGGAAGGTTGTTGTCGCGCGCGAGTGCGATCGCCGATGCGTCCATGACGCCAAGGCGTTTTGCCAGAACTTCGTCGTAGGTCACGACATCATAGCGTTTGGCATCGTCGTGCTTGGCCGGGTCCTTGTCATAGACACCGTCAACACCATTCTTGCCCATGAAAATGGCTTCACAAGACATCTCGTTGGCGCGCAAAGTGGCGGCTGTGTCTGTGGTAAAATACGGGTTGCCCGTTCCGGCGGCAAAGATGCAAACGCGCTTTTTTTCAAGGTGGCGTACCGCGCGACGACGGATGTAAGGCTCTGCCACCTCGTTCATCGTGATGGCGCTGATAACACGGGTAAACACGCCCAGCCCCTCAAGCGCAGATTGCATGGCAAGGGCATTCATCACCGTGGCAAGCATTCCCATGTAATCGGCCGTCGTTCGCTCCATCCCCTGAGCGGAACCTTGCAGACCCCGGAACACGTTGCCGCCTCCAATCACCATGCAGATCTCGACCCCCATATCATGGACGGCCTTCACTTCCTGCGCGATGCGTTCAACGGTTGGCGGGTGGAGCCCGAAGCCCTGATCGCCCATCAGCGCCTCGCCCGAGATCTTCAGCATCACCCGTTTGAAGGTGGTTGGTGTCTCTGTCTCGGTCATGGTGCGCCCCCGCTCTTTCAAATTGCGCGCAACCTGTCCTAAATGCGATGGGTTTTCAATGGACGACACCACATGATCCGCGATGTAATCGCATCTTTGCCAAGCGACCTCCCAATTCTGATCGCTGGTCCAACGGCATCAGGGAAATCTGCGCTTGCGCTGGCAATTGCAGAGACGGATGGCGGCACCATTGTGAACGCGGATGCAAGCCAGGTGTATGATTGCTGGCGGGTCCTCACCGCGCGCCCCTCTGCCGCAGAGGAATCACGCGCCCCGCACCGGCTGTATGGGCACCTGCCCTTTGATGCCCCCTATTCTGCCGGCCACTGGTTGCGCGAGGTAACACCGATTTTGTCCAGCGAGAGGCCCATCATCGTCGGGGGCACTGGGCTTTACTTTTCCGCTCTGACACAAGGGTTGGCGGACATTCCGGCTACACCAGCGGCGCTCCGAGAACGCGCGGACCAGATGGACTTGGCCGCGATGCTGATGGAATTGGATGCAGACACCAAGGCGCGCATCGATGTCGCGAACCGTGCACGTGTGCAGCGCGCCTGGGAAGTGCTGACCTCCACCGGTCGCGGGCTTGCTTATTGGCAGGACAACACCGCAGCCCCGTTGCTGCAGGCTGGGACATATGCGGGGATCGTCATGGATAGCCCGAAGGAATGGCTGACGCCTCGCATTGCAACCCGCTTTGACGAAATGCTGCGAGGCGGTGCACTGGAGGAGGCGCGCGCGATGCAGGACCGTTTTGACCCGGCCCTGCCTTCGTGCCGGGCTATTGGGGTCGCAGAGGCAATGGCGGTTCTGCGTGGCGACATGGATCACGAAATGGCGGTTGAACAGGCCACAATTGCCACGCGACAATATGCAAAACGCCAGCGCACCTGGTTTAGAGCCAAGATGGCGGATTGGCGCTGCATTGCCTCCGCTGAGTTGGCCAAGATTTGACTTTTTGTGTGTTTTCACGCACAAACCGCATAGCGGAAAGCAAGTTATTTTGTCGAAAACGGACAAGCATCCATGTCCCTGCCTCCGATCGAGATCAAGCCGCTTGTGCAGCTGACCGCTGGTCAGGACTGGCGTGTGTCGCTTGCGCACGACCGGCCACAACATGTCGTCATCTGGATCACCCGTGGCCAGGGGCGGCTCTTGCTGAACGGCACCCGACGTGGTGTGGGAACACACAATGCACTGACCATACCGCCGAACACGTTGTTTGCACTTGAATTGGGTCGACAAGGCAGTGGTATGGTCGCGCTGATCCCCGACGGGACAGAAATTCGATGGCCAACCCGCGCCCGGCAGTTGCGTGTGCGGGACGTCGACAGCATTGGCGAAATGACGTCCATTTTCGAGGCGGCGCATCGCGAGGTCACGCAGGCCCGCCCGTTGGTCCAGGATGCGATCGACGCCCATATGTCACTTTTGTCAGTTTGGTTGCGGCGACAGATCGCCCTGCCCGATCACCTGCCTGTCACGATGAACGCAGCCGCGCGATTGAGTTCGAGGTTTTGCGAACGCGTCAGCAATAACTATGCCGACGGATTGACCATGGCGGACCATGCTGCCGCACTGGATGTCACTGCAACCCACCTGACGCGCGCGTGCAAAGCCGCCACAGGCCGGACTGCAGCAGATTTGCTGACCGAACGCACACTCTATGCGGCGCGCGTAGCCCTGACAGAAACCGCAGTGCCCGCACAGGATATTGCACGGCATCTCGGCTTTGGATCCGCTGCATATTTTACCCGCTTCATGCAACAACACACCGGACAAACGCCAACCGCCTTGCGAAAGGCGGCGCGGTCAACTCACTGACGCCTTACGTGGCGTAAAGAGAAAAATGTCGCAAACAGAACAGGCAAATGTCGCAAACGTGTAGTGCTTTTTGAAACCGCACCGTTGACCTGTGTACGCTTCTGTTGCCTCATAGGCTCAGGGAACAAAATGATCGCGCGCGCATGGCCGCACCTCAGCCAGATTGAGGAACATGTGCCAAGCCCAAATCAATGGGCACGCGAACACGGGGGACATAGGTGTAAGCAAAACCATCAAATCACAAGGCTAGCCCGCAAAGGCAGCACCCGAGGCGTATCACGAAAACAAATCGCGCCCGGCAAACAACAAAGGCGGCACGCACCCGCCTCAAGCCACCCAACAGGGGCACTAAATGGGACTTTTCATACTCAGACGGCTGGGCGTGATGCTACTGACGGCACTTTGCCTGACGTTCATCGTGTTCTTTCTGACCAATCTCTATCCAAACCTCGAGAAGCTGGCCAAGACCCAAGGCAACTTCCGCATGACGGACGAAGCTGTCGCAAGTTGGTTGGACGATCGGGGTTATATCGACAACACGTTCGTCAAATACGGTCGCTGGCTGGGTGTCGCGCCGGGATGGGTGACCGAAAAAGAAGATGGCACTGTCACCGGTCAGTGTTTCGCCGAAAACGCGCCTGTTGAGGAACGGCCCACGTTCTGCGGTGTGTTGCAAGGTGACTGGGGCTTTTCGCTGGTGTTCAAGGATGAGGTCAGCAGCCTGGTCGCAACGCGGCTTGGCGCAACCGGCAAGCTCATGGGCTTTGTTCTGCTTGTCATGGTTCCAATGTCGCTGATCGTGGGTGTGCTGGCTGGTATGCGCGAAGGTTCGGGGCTCGATCGGTCGCTCTCTACCTTCTCGATCGCGACGACAGCCACGCCTGAATATGTCTCGGGCGTTATCTTCATCGCGATCTTTGCGTCATCTGCCTTTGGGCTGAAATGGTTTAAGGGGTCAGCGACCCAAGCCATCGAGAACGCAACTTTTGAGAACTTCACTTTGCCCGTTCTGACCATTGCGCTTTACGGCATGGGATACATCGCGCGGATGACGCGGGCGAGTATGACCGAGGTGATGACCGCACAGTACATCCGCACGGCCCGCCTCAAGGGCGTCAGTTTTGGCAATATCGTTCTGAAGCACGCACTCAGGAACGCGCTGATCGCACCGTTCACTGTGATCATGTTGCAAATCCCGTGGTTGCTGAACGGCGTGGTGATTGTCGAGACGCTCTTTAACTACAAGGGCTTTGGCTGGCTGCTGGTGCAGGCCGCGGGCAACAATGACATCGAACTGCTTTTGGCTGTGTCGGTCGTATCCGTTGTCGTGGTGCTGATCACCCAGCTGATTTCGGACATCGGCTATGTATTCCTCAACCCACGCATCCGCATTTCTTAAGGGAGGCTGACCATGGAACCTTTGACATGGACTGGCCCTCTTGGGCAATTTTTGGACCCGGTGCTGTATGTGCTGTCCGCGATTTTCCTCGTGGCCATCCTCATTCAGATCGTATTTGGCTTGGTGAGTGGCGGAACGCGCGTGGTCGCAAACCCGGATGGCACACTCAGTTCTGCTGGAGGCGCCTATGATCTTTCAGCGACGGCCACGCGATGGCTTGGCCTTGGGCTGTTCCTGATCGTATTGGCATATGCCGTTGCAGGTATTTTTGCTGGGCCGCAGGTCGCCGGGATCATCGGCGGGATGAGCCAGCAGTTGCTGCCCGTCTGGATCGCGCTGATCGTGACCTTCGCCGTGTCGATCAAGTTCAAACGCAAGCTGGGTCTTTACGGAAAACTCTTTGACTCCACAGTCGGCATGATCGGCTTCGCGCTGGTGATGTTCTGGGTCTACGCCGGTGTGATGGCAGGTCTGTTCGACTGGATCACAACCCATGACAGTCTGAGCCAAGTGTCTGGCATGAAGAACAAGGTCCCCGGCACACCGATGCGCAGTGCCGAGGATGGTGAATACGCCTGGTACTTGCTGGGCGGTGACAACCTGGCGCGCGATGTGTTCAGCCGTTTGTTTAAGGGGGCGTGGGTCGTGGTGCAGATCGCACCGCTCGCCACCGTCTTTGCCTTCATGGTTGGTATCACACTGGGCCTGCCCGCCGGGTTCTATGGTGGTCGCCTCGACACACTCCTATCGTTCCTTGCAAATCTGATCCTCGCCTTCCCTGTGATCCTGCTGTTCTACCTGCTGGTGACACCAGAGA
>NZ_JBYNDP010000213.1:0-4285 GCF_059783535.1 Tateyamaria sp.
CGTAGCGTTCCATGAACCGCTCGCCTTCAGAGTTGGTGAGGTAGCCGCCCTCGCCCCGCGCGCCTTCGGTGATGAGGCAGCCAGAGCCGTAGATACCGGTCGGGTGGAATTGCACGAATTCCATATCCTGGAGCGGAAGCCCCGCCCTTGCGGTCATGCCGCCACCGTCACCGGTGCAAGTGTGGGCCGATGTGGCCGAGAAATAGGCGCGGCCATAGCCACCTGTCGCCAGCACGACCATCTTCGCTGCGAAGAGGTGCATGGTGCCGTCATCCAGCTTCCAGCACAGAACGCCCTGGCACACCCCATCATCGGACATGATCAGGTCGATGGCGAAGTATTCGATGTAGAACTCGGCGTTGTTCTTCAGCGACTGACCGTAGAGCGTGTGCAGGATCGCGTGCCCGGTCCGGTCGGCAGCAGCACATGTGCGCTGCACAGGGGGGCCTTCACCAAATTCCGTGGTGTGGCCGCCGAAGGGGCGTTGGTAAATCTTGCCCTCTTCGGTGCGCGAAAATGGCACGCCGTAATGTTCGAGTTCATAGACCGCCTTGGGCGCTTCGCGGGCGAGGTATTCCATCGCGTCCGTGTCGCCCAGCCAATCAGACCCTTTGACCGTGTCATACATGTGCCACTGCCAGTTGTCGGGACCCATGTTGGACAGGGACGCCGCGATGCCGCCTTGGGCTGCAACGGTGTGCGAGCGTGTCGGGAACACTTTTGTCACGCACGCAGTGCGCAAGCCTTGCTCGGCCATGCCCAGTGTTGCGCGCAGTCCAGCGCCACCGGCACCAACGACCACGACGTCATATTCATGCGTCTCGTAATCATATGCAGCCATTTCGGCCTCCTCGTTTCAAAGCGGCGCTGGCGAAGCGCGCTTGGTTATTTCAAAGCGCGATGCGCGCGATCGCGAACAGGCCTGCCGCAATCATGGTGTAGGCAAATGCGGTGGTTGCGATTAACGTCAACTTACCAGCTGTCCCGTGTACGTAATCCTCGATCGCAGCGTGCGCTTCACGCATCAGGTGAACCACGATGACGATCAGGGACAGCCCCATCAAAATGGCCGGGATCGGGCGGCTGAAGAAGGTCACAACTTCGGCGTGGCTGCCACCAAGAGCCGATGCGAACAGGATAACGAGGATGGGCACCAGCGGCACAAGGAGGACCGAACTGACGATCATTTGCCAGTGATGATGCGTGCCCTCACGTCCGGACCCCAGGCCCATGGCGCGTTTGCGGTCAGTTAAAAAACGCATACCGAACCCTCCCCTAAACTGCGATCACAACAAAAATGGTCAGCAACGTGGCCAGAATGAACATGCCCTTTGCCATGTCCTCGGACACGGGCACCTGCACGAGGTAGCCGAAGTCCCAGAGCACGTGGCGCAGTCGGCCTAGCATATGGTAGAATATGCCCCATGTCGCGGCGATCAGGATCAGAGTGCCAAGCACGCTGCGCAACAAGCCATCGATCACAGCAAAGGCGGCTTCAGACGACGCCGCGGCCAGAAGCCATACAACCACAAGCACGGAGGCGATCAGGCAACCAATGCCGGTGATGCGCACCATGATCGAGGAAATCGATGTCCATTGTGGGCGGTAGATTTGCAGGTGCGGCGAAAGCGGGCGGTTGCCCCGGTTGACGTCTGCCATTGTGCATCCTTTGTGATCGGTTGCCTCTTGATACCTCTTTTTACGGACATGTCACGCGCGACCCCTTCACAAATGGCGCGGTTTTTTGGCGCATTTGCAGGATTCTGCGCAAACGTGATCACGGTTGAAATGCGTGTGATCACAAGTTTGGTCACTGTGCAGAATAAGTCACCTGTTTTGTGGTCTCACGTTGCAGCTTGCGTTTGATCTGCTCGGGATAGTCCTCGAATCCCTGCGCCGTAACGACGAAGGCGCCGGGCCCGGTGATCAGGTTTTCGAAGAAATAGGCGGTCAGATCCGTGTCGTCGGTCTCAATGGCGATGGCATTCACCGTGATGTTTTCCTGCGTCAGCACTTTGCGCTGCGTCGCGGGCTCAACCCCTTCGTTCGAGACACCATCGCCGGACACGTCGATCACCCTGCGCTGGCAATGCGCTACGGGTGCAAAGGCCGTGCGCGATACGGCAAGCGCTTCACCAATGGCGGTCGAGTAGTTCCGCCAGATACGCGCGTCGCCTTCAATCCGGTCCGCGAGGGCCAGAACGTCCTGATAGGTCCGGATTTCGGTCCATTGCACGGTCTGGCGCTGGCGCGACGCACCCGTCCATTGCACCAAGCTGACTTGCGCGCGTTGCGCAATCAGGGCATCGGCCACGATCCCGTCCCGCAACGCATGTGCCACGCCGTCCATCTGGATACGGTATTCATCGGCATCGACCGACCCCGACACATCCACGGCCAGAAGCAGCGCCAGCTCGCATGCACGCGCTGGCGACGCCCATGCCAGACAGATTGAAACCAAGCGCCACATGACAGAAGCCTAGCGCGTCCTGTCATGCAGTGCACTTCACAAACGCATCGTCATTCGAGCGCGTCATAGAGTGTGCGCAGATGGTCTTCGAACTCAGTGCACATGATGATTTCGGTGGTCCCAAGGTCATAAAACGCATTGGCCTCGCCGCATTCCTCAACCCGGACAGTCAGCGTAACGGGTAGGTCGAAATCGTCGTTCAGTGCGGCGATTTCAGCCTGCATCAGGTCCGTGGTCAGCAGGGCATGCCCACCGTGGTCGAACTGGATCGTATTGCCCTGACCCGCGATTTCATCAAAGGCCGGGCCCCAGCTGTCGAGCGCCAGCGCAAATTCATCCGGGCAGGTTTCGGCGCGCTCTGGCGGCAACCCGAGGTCAATCGCAAAATCCTCGCGCGCGTCGGGATTGGCGCCGTAGAACAGGCAGACCGTGTTGTAGAAGCGCTGCTCATCTGGCCCATGTGTATCCCAATAGGCGATATCTGCGGCAGCAGCGGCCTCTCCAAGAAAGCCAAAGGCAGCGTCATAGGCCAACGCCTGTGCCGCCTCTTCTTCATAGAACCCATCGATCAGCAGGATCGAGGCGACATCCGCCGCATCCTCTTCCTGTCCGAAGACTGGCAATTGCAGGATGTCGATCAGCGCATGTCCCAGTTCATGATAGAAGACGCCCAGAAGATTAGCCTCGACAAAGGCCTCGCGCTCCTCATCCGCAATCGCCATGCCCGGTACAAACAGGAACGGCAAAGCATATCGCAGCATGGTGTCTCTCCTTCACGTCCTGCGGGATGGCGGGTGGGGCATCGTCGTTAGACGCGCGTCACCCCGGCATCCATCCCTACATGGGCATCAAGGCCCAGTAGTCGAGATCAAGCAAGACCTCGGGCAGATACTTGCCGTCCTCACCGCGCAACCGGAACGGCGCGCCGCCCTTGGTTGCGACCAACCGCAAACGGATCGCCCCAACGCCAGGCGCCGAGGTTTCGGCCTTGTCTAGCACCTCGGACCAGGCGCGGACGGTATCCCCTGCCAGGCAGGGGTTGGCGTGCGCACCCGCGTTCAGACCGACAACCATCTGCGCATTGGCCAACCCGTTGAACGACAGTGCCCGCGCCATCGAAATCACATGGCCGCCATAGATCAGCCGCGTTCCATCAGGCCGCGCAGAGGTGTCAAAATGCACCTTGGCCGTGTTCTGCCACAGGCGGGTCGCAATCATGTGTTCTGCTTCTTCGATCGTCACGCCATCCACGTGATCGATCTGTTCTCCAATCTCGTAATCCCCCCACCGGTGCGGTTCGCCTGCCAGATCGAAATTGTATTTTGCGAAACTCAAACCTTCGGGCACTGCGAGTGTCCCCGCGGGGACAACCTTGTTCAGCTCCGGTATGACAGTTTCAGGCGCGGGCGCATCGAGATCGCCTTTCCGCACCATCACCCAGCGCACATATTCCAGCATCGCTTCGTCCCGCTGGTTCCGCCCGGTGGTCCGCACATAGACAACGCCCGACTTGCCGTTCGAATTCTGCTTGACCCCGATCACCTCGGATTGCGAGGTCAGCGTGTCACCCGGCCAGACCGGCCTGAGCCAACGGCCTTCCGCGTAACCCAGATTTGCCACAGCATTCAGCGACACATCGGGAACGGTTTTGCCAAAAACCGTATGAAAGGCAATCATGTCATCCAGTGGAGAGGCTGCAAGACCGCAGGCCTGCGCAAACGTATCCGAAGAATAGAGAGCATGACGCGCCGGATAAAGCGCGTGATAGAGCGCCCGCTCCCCTGCACCAACTGTCCGCGGCACCGCATGGGTCAG
>NZ_JBYNDP010000073.1:0-19974 GCF_059783535.1 Tateyamaria sp.
GTGTAGGAATTGCGCAGGATCGGATCGTTCTGGATCGCGGTCCACGCCTCGATCGGCGTCTTGGTCTTGCGCATTTCGCGCCAGATCTTCATCAGCCGACCACGAATGAGCGGGTTCTTCACCCGGTTCGCAGAATAGAGATACCAGCTGTAGGACGCCCCCCGCGCACAGCCGCGCGGTTCGTGGTTCGGCAGGTCCGGCCGTGTGCGCGGGTAGTCGGTCTGCTGCGTCTCCCAGGTCACGATCCCGGACTTCACGTAGATCTTCCAGGAACAAGACCCGGTGCAGTTCACCCCGTGGGTCGAGCGGACCACCTTGTCGTGGCGCCAGCGATTTCTGTGGGTATCTTCCCAGCCGCGGTCTTCGTTCGTGACCTGACCGTGGCCGTTGGCGAACTCTTCCAGCTTGTTGGACTGGAGGAAGTTCAATCTGTCGAGCAGGTGGCTCATGGAATTGTCTCCTATTGGCTGCCCCTGCGCCGGACAGACCCGGCGCAGAGTTTGGTCAGTGGATCAGCAGGGAACGGGCGCGTTCTTGCGGCTGTAGTAGACCCAGGTGATCACGGCGCAGACCGCATAGAACCCAAGGAAGGTCCAAAGCGCGCCATGCGGGGCACCGGTCATCGCAATCGACGTGCCGTAGCTTTTGGGGATGAAGAAGGCGCCATAGGCCGCGATGGCCGAAGTGAAGGCGATGATCGCCGCACTCTCGCGCTCGATGGTCCGCTGCATGTTGACCGCTTCGAGGCGCGGCATCAGGCGCGGGATTTCCTGCTTCATGATCGACGGGATCATCTGGAAGGTAGAGGCATTGCCCACACCGGTCAGGAAGAAGAGCGCCATGAAGCAGGCGAAGAAGCCCCAGAAGCTGCCGTCCGCCGCCTCAGGTGTCGACGGCAGGAAGGTGATCACGCCGTAAACGGCCGCGATCATGCCCAGGAACACCCAGAAGGTCACTTTGCCGCCGCCGAACTTGTCAGAGATCCAGCCCGTGGCCGAGCGGCTCAATGCGCCGACGAGCGGACCGAGGAAGGCGTATTTCAACACGTCCACTTCGGGGAACTGCGTTTTCATCAGCAGCGGAAAGCCCGCAGCATAGCCAATGAAGGACCCGAATGTGCCGACATAGAGCACGCACATCACCCAGTTGTGGTAGCGCTTCAGGATCGACATCTGCTCGCCCACGCTGGCCTTTGCGTCGGCAATGTCATTCATGCCAAACCAGGCCGCGATGGTCCCGACAATCAGGAATGGCACCCAGATAAAGCCTGCGTTCTGGATAAAGAGCTGACCACCGTCCGACAGGGTTTGCGGCTCACCACCCAAGGCACCGAAGACGCCCATGGTGATGACAACAGGAACGAGGAACTGCATCACAGAGACGCCAAGGTTTCCCAGGCCTGCATTCATTGCCAGGGCCTGCCCTTTGACTTTCTTGGGATAGAAGTATGCGATGTTGGCCATGGACGAGGCGAAGTTACCGCCGCCAAAGCCGCACATCAGCGCCAGGATCAGGAAGGTGAAGTATGACGTTTCGGGGTTTTGCACCGCGAAGCCGATGCCGAGAGCCGGCAACAAGAGTGAAGCAGTAGAGATTGCCGTCCAGCGGCGACCACCGAATACCGGAATAACGAAGCTGTAGAATATACGCAGCGTCGCACCGGACAGGCCCGGCAAAGCCGCCAGCCAGAAGCGCTCTCCGACCGAGAAATCGAAGCCAATGGCAGGCATCTTGGCCACGACGACCGACCAAACCATCCAGACCGAGAAGGCCATGAGCAGGTTCGGGATCGAGATCCACAGATTTCGGGTTGCAATGGCCTTGCCCTTTTCGGCCCAAAACTGGGGGTCTTCGGGACGCCAGTCCGTCAACACGTGACGGCTACTGTCATTTGAAGTGTTTGCTATCGCCATGGGTCAATCCTCCCGTATTGGCGGTTTCGGGGGGCCGGTCGGAACACGCTGCCCGACCGGCCATGCATTCATTCGGCCGGTTGCTGCTTGCCGTTAGGGCCAAGCCGGGCCAACGCGGCCTTTAGGTCATCAAGGTCCTTGAAGCGGGCAGTCACGGTCAGCCCATGGCCCCTCTCGGCAAGCGCAACCTTCTCGGAGCCTTCGAAAATCAGGGCGAGTTCGGCTTCGGCCTCTTTCTTGCGCACAGCCTCGGCCGCGATGGCCTGGTCAACCGAGCTGAGGACGTATTCTTCGCCAAAGCCGCCTTCGGGTTCCTTCAGCCAGAAGAAACAGACGATCCACGAGATCAGAGCACCTGAGGCGATGATGAAGAAGAAGGTCTGTGTGTCGACGAAGGTGAAGATGAAGAGGTAGAAGACCGCGCCGACGTTGCCGTATGCTCCGGCCATACCCGCGATCTGGCCGGTGACGCGACGTTTGATCGACGGGATGATCCCGAAGGTTGCACCTTCCGCCCCCTGCACAAAGAACGAGCAGGCGATGGTGATGGCAATCGCGATGATCAGAGGCCAGGAGCTGTTGAGTAGACCCATCAGGGCAAAGCCGATGGCGATACCGATCATGTAGGCCAGCATCACGAAGCGGCGGTTGCCCATGCGGTCGGACACAAGACCACCCATTGGACGCGCAACAAGGTTGATGAAGGCGAAGGATGCCGCAATCAGACCTGCCACTACCGGGGTCAGACCCCAGGTTTCCTGGAAGAACATCGGCAGCATCGACACCACGGCCAGCTCTGCACCGAAGTTGGCAAAGTAGGTGGTGTTGAGGGCCGCAACCGAGCTGAACGGATACTTGTCGTCTTCAGGAACGCCTTGGCGCAGGATTGGTAGGTTGGTGCGCAGCACTTGCCAGACCTGATAGACGACCAAGGTCGCGATCGAGGCATAGCAGATGGTTGCAACGAAGCCGTCGATATAGCCCATCATCTGCACGCGGTAGATGAGGATCGACAAGATTCCGATCAGCGGCACGGTGAAGATCACCAGCAACGCCAGGTCCCTATAGGTTGACACTTCGAGGGCAGAGCCCTTGGCCTTCTTGTGGGTGTCGGGGTTGGGGCCATCTGTGATGGCGAACCAATAGAAGACGCCATACGCCGCCATAACGATGCCCGACATGGCAATCGCATAGCGCCAGCCGTCATCGCCACCAAAGATGTTCAGGGCGATGGTCGGGATAGTAAGGGCAGCGGCGGCGGACCCGAAGTTGCCCCAACCGGCATAGAAGCCTTCGGCAAAACCGATGTCACGCGGTTTGAACCACAGCGCGGTCATGTGGATACCAACCACAAAACCCGCGCCCACCGACGACATGATCAGACGCGAAACGAAAAGCTGCATCTTGGTGTCGCCAAAGGCGAAGAACAGCGTCGGCACGGCCATCACGACCATCAGAATCGAGAAGACCCGGCGAGGTCCGTATTTGTCCAGCGCCAATCCCACGAGGATCCGCGCAGGGATCGTCAACGCCACGTTGGCGATGGCGAAAAGCTTGATATCGTCTCGGGTCAACCAGTCATTGGCGGCCAGCATCGAAGATGCGAGCGGGGCCATGTTGAACCAGACATAGAAGGTAATAAAGAACGCAATCCAGGTCAGATGGAGCGCGCGAATGGCGCGATCCTGAACCCGGAACAGAGTTGAGATTTTCATCGTTGATGTCCCCCGGGTTTATTCGGCCGCCTGCATCGAAGATGCGGGGACGTGGGTTGGAATGATGAGGATCGGGCATTTCACGCGACGCGCGAGAAACGCGGAAACAGACCCGAAGGTCATGTGGTCAAATTCCTCGGCGATGGCATCGAGCTTGCGCGTGATGAACCCCAAAGCCCCGCCATCAGCTTGATGCGAATGACGCGCCATAACCAAAAGGTCCGGCTGACGCTCCTCTGTGGCGCGCAAGATCATCTTGCGGGCATCGCCTTCGGCCAGCATGACTTTCGCGTCATAGCCTGCCGCCATCAATTCGGCGGCCGCCGCTTCGACGCCCGCTTTCTGTTCCTGATACTGTTCGGTAAAAAGTTCGTCCGCACCCGATGTGGCGCTGCCGATATCCTCAACGACAGACACCAGCGTGACGCTAGGTTTGAGCGGTCCGAACATCTGTTGAATTGCGTCCAGCGCAATTCGCGCGTTGCGCGAATGGTCGTACGCAAGCATGATTTCCATAGGTCCCTCCGTTCTCGCGTGCCCAGAAACGGGCACCTTGCGCGTTGAGACCTGTGTGATCGTGTGAGTGGTGTTTTCTGTTGATCTGGATCAAAATGCGGTGAAAAGTGTATTGAAATAAATGGCTTATCAAGATTTGTCATTTCGGTTGCAGTGCAGCATCAAACGTGTGCCCGGAATTTATCAATTCTTTGATTGACATTAATCAAGACATTGAGCCACATAAATCAAATGGAGTAAGTAGGTGTACCTTGGGATGCCCGACTCGGAACTTTCGGATGTTCGCGGTCTGCATATTTTTGCAGAGATGAGTGACGAGAACTTTCTCGCGCTCATGAGAGGATCCTACGTCCAGAACTTTCCACCACAGATCGACCTGATCGAGGAAGGAGACCCAAGCGACTTTCTGCATATCGTCCTGTCCGGATCGGTCGAACTCTTCTCGTGCTGGAACAACCGTGAGACGTCGATGGCGACAGTCCGCCCGGTGTCGACATTCATACTCGCAGCGACGATCAAGGATGCGCCGTATCTGATGTCCGCGCGCACGCTGGAAAAGAGCCGCATCGCCCTTATTCCCAGCCAAGATGTCAGGGCCGTATTTGATATCGACGCGAAATTCGCCAGAAACGTCGTGACCGAACTGGCGCAATGCTACCGGTCGGTTGTCAAGAATACCAAAGACCTAAAACTGCGAACGTCGCTTGAGCGGTTGGCAAACTACCTCCTGCGACTACAGAAGCGCGCCGACAGACAAGCAGAATTCGTCCTGCCGATCGAAAAACGCCGTCTCGCCTCAATGCTTGGCATGACGCCAGAAAACCTGAGCCGCGCCTTCAAGAGCCTGCAATCCTACGGCGTGAGCGTGAACGGAAATCACGTAACCATCTCGGATCAGACGGACCTGGAGAAATTCGCAAAACCCAGCTCTCTCATTGACGACTATTCTACGTAAGGAAGATGCATGTCCGACAAAATGCCTGGTGCCGCCGGTGATCTCGCCGAAGAATTTCCCCACATCTGGAACGCTTACCAGATGCTTGGTCGCGCGTCCGCAGACTGCGGACCGCTGTCTGATCGCGAGCGTCGTTTGGTAAAACTCGCCTTGTCGGTCGGCGCAGGTTCAGAGGGCGCAGTACACTCCCATACGCGGCGTGCAAAAGCTGAAGGCATTGAGAAAGAGGCGCTTTTGCAGGTTGCGATGCTGGCGATTGGGCCGCTTGGTCTTCCCCGCGCGGTTGCGGCGAAAACGTGGATTGAAGATTTGGACTAAAGGCGATCCCTTTGTTGCCTTCGAAAAGCATAAAGCTCCGGAACGGAAAAAAAAGTATCTCTACCCAGCACACTCCGCTTTCTTGAGCTCTCGCATCATCTCTGCATTCGGGCAGAATTCTGGCGGATCCACTCCTTCTTCAACTGCTTCAAGCCATACAGCGCAGTAGTCGGCTGACTTGCACTTCATACAACTCTCTACGCTGTATCGGATCAGGTTCTCCTGGTCCGGCGTTGTGGGGTTGCGCGGCATTTCCACACCAGTGATCCGTAGCATCCGACGCCGCAAGGCCATACGCTTCTCAAATGCACCGATTGTCGTTTCGAGATTGTCTTCCATCGCAGACGCCTCCTCCCAAGGTTCTCGACCCGGGAACCGTATGAGGAACGATCTGTCATGTCGTTGATCTATCGCAAACAGGCTCTTGGCTACGGAAGCGGGCTGACCCCAAGCACGACTGGGTGAAGCAGAAGGAGAGTGATGTACAGCGCGATGGCGGCGCTCAGTCGGATCGCTGCTGCTCGTGACAAGGTCAAGCGGAACCGCTCAGACCGGTGCATCTTTTGCTGCAAGGTGACCCAGTCTTCGCCCATCTCGCGCTGTCTTCGACGGTCGACCATCCGCCCGCCAAGAAGGGCAAAGCCAGCGAACAGCCCAAAAAGGATCACATGGGCCAAATCCCCGTTTGCCAGCAGGTGCGACCCGGCCCACAGCGCGAGGGTGACCAGAAGCGGATGCCGTGTCCAGCGGACAATGCCGGGTTGCATCGGATCAAAGGTATCATTTCGTGCCCCGCCAAACGAAAACGGGTTGGGAACCGCGATACTGAAGCACAGAATGACACAGACCAGCAGCATGACGATGAGCGCGATGTGCGCCTGCCACGGTGACCAGAGCCACAGGGGAACATAGGGGGCATTGCGTGCCGCGACGATCAACCAACCAAGCATGGCCAGCGACAGGATCGAATACGTGGCTGTAAACCCCCGCGCGCCCAGGCGCGCAACAAGCCTGGGCTTCACAGGCGGTCGCAACGGCACAGAGTGGCTGACAAAAAACGCCACGAATGCGACGATAAAACCGCTCCACCCCGTGATCACGCCTGACGCCTCGGGCGCAGCAAAAGCGGCCCGTACAGAACGGCAAACCCGCCAAACGTGCCCACCCAAAGCAGCCCCGACACTGTGTAAAGCAGGCTTGCGGCCTCGGGCCAGATGCCTGCCAGAACCCGGCAAAGGACGGAGCCAACCAGCATCCAATAGAGCGCCTGGGTCCCTGCGCTTGCCACAAGCGGCTGGCCGGTATGACCCAATGTGGCACGTGTCATGACGGCAATCGTCATCAACCCGAGAGCACCAACCATCCAGACATGCAACGCCGGAGCCGTGCCCAGCACGTCGGGCCTGATGACCGAAACCCCCTCCAACACCGCCCCAAGCGGCAAGAACAGGTACGCCAGGTGCAGCACCCAAATCAATGGCTCCGACCCGGTGTCGATCCCCCGCCAGCGCCAAAGCCGGATGGCGTGCAGAATACCGACCCCCAAAAGCGCAAAGCCGGTGAGCGCATGCAAGGGCAGACAAACCCACAAGACCAGCGCCACGACCAACGCAGCGAGAGCCAGTCGATCAAAGCCTCGCATGGGCTGCGTTGGCAGTCGGCTTGCCTCTCGCTTGGCCAGCCAATTGCGCGTGAAAGTTGGCACAATCCGTCCAGCGATCAACGCCACAAGAACCAACGCCGTGGCAAGGCCCAGACGGAAACCAAAGCCTTGTGCGGCATAGGCCCCCTGTCCCGCGTCCCAGTGGAAGATGACGTTCGCCGCAATGAAAACCGCCAGAAGTCCCACGATCATCAGATTGCGCCAATTCCTGCCTGCGATGATCTCTCGCGTCATCGCGAGCCCGAGGAAGATGGCAAAGCTCACGTCAACTGCTGCAACCCAAACCGGCGGTAGCGCCGCAGACACGAGGACCGCCAAGCGTCCCGCAAGCCAAAGACCAACAAGCCCGGCAAGCGGCCACCCCACGATGGGTGCGCGTCCCGTCCAATTCGGTACAGCCGTCATCATGAAACCGGCAATAACCGCGCCAAGGTATCCGAACAGGAATTCATGGGCATGCCAAGACACCGTGTCGAACGCCGAGGGCAGGCTCAATGTACCGCTCAAGACAAGCAACCATAGACACATGGAGGCGGCCGCCCAAACTGCCGCAGCAAGAAAGAAAGGCCGAAACCCGTAGGAAAACAGCGCGGGTCTGTCCCTCCAACGCATCTGTTCAGATGCACTCGACATGTGGTGCTCCAAATAGGTGTTTATCTGCGTTCCGGCTCAGCATTGCGGGGTCTGAAATCCAGTATTGTGAAGGCCTTTTGAAGCGCGCCTATCATCCCGTCCATGACACAGATCAAACCCTGCTCTCACGGCGACAAAAATGATTGCGGCGTCCGTCAGGTCTTTGACACAGGAGCATGAGGACTGCGGATAATCACATGCTGCAGATCTCGGTGAGTTGTACGTTCTGGGCTGGAGAAACTGTTATTCTTCCAATGTAGCGGCAGCAATAAGGGCCCTCGTGAAAATTGGACCAGCGCTGCCGTCGCTGATCAGCGTCTGAACGGATGTCTCCCCGCGACGTGCGCCTCCGTACTGGACAGTGCGCAAGTTGCATACCGGATCGGGTCCAGGGCTCGGCACCTAGAGACGACATTGGCCATGATCTTTGGGCCAAAAAAACACGCGCTAAAACATACCAAAATACGCTCTAAACGCGAACAAAACTTGCACGAGATGCTCCAACATCAATTGATGACAAGAGATCACGCCCTTCAGCCATCAAGCCATCGCAACGATCTGGACGTTGCCGCTTGGAATGCCTTCGGGCCCCAGTCCACTGCTCAGCATCGGGCAATTCCGCTCATTTCGGTCCAACACCTAAGTAGGAGTCGTGGTTTCAGTCTGCGTCTACAAACGTGTAGTTGCGCCTGCTCGTATAATCACACTGTCAGCACAGTGCTGAGGAGTGGGCTTGGAGGGTGGAACGGAGGGAAAGTCATGCCAAGAGTCCAACTTCCTGCAGTTGCTACTAGAAGAAAAGCTTGGAACAAAGGGCGGGTCATCGGTCAGAAACGACCACTGTTGCCAAAACAGGTTTGGGCAATCCGTACCCGGCTTGAGCTTTCAGACAGTCTTCGTGACTTGGTCTTATTCAACGTCGCCATCGACAGCAAACTGCGCGGGTGTGACCTGGTAAAGCTCGCAGTTGCGGATGTAGTCAAAGACGGTCGCGTGCGGGAACGAGTTTCGGTGATCCAGAGCAAAACCAAGCGTCCAGTCCAGTTCGAACTTACGGAAAACACGCGAGAAACTGTTCTGACTTGGGTCAAGTCCCCCGCGATGCTTGCATGTCGGTTCATGTTCCCAAGCCGTTTCCACGACCGACCACATCTCTCGACACGCCAATATGGCCGCCTCGTCCGTGGTTGGGTAGAGGCGATCGGACTTGAACCGAGCGCATATGGCACCCATTCACTTCGCCGGACCAAGGCAGCGGAGATTTATCGAAAGACAGGTAACCTGCGTGCCGTGCAACTGCTGCTTGGACATACCAAGGTCGACAGCACAGTCCGGTATCTTGGTGTCGAGTTGGAAGATGCCTTGAGCATCGCAGAGCGCATCGACCTCTAGTCTGCTTCAGCGAACGGTATTTCCGTTTGGCGAACATATAGATCCTAGACCTTTCCTGCGCCGACCCGGCGTAATGGGTGTTCGTGCACAATCGAGCGCCCGTTCAGTTCCTGCATCTGCGACTTTTGAGTAAATGGAATACAAATCAGAGCGTCGGTTTTAGACTGTCTGGTTCATGCAAATGACTGCTCTCACGATCCCGCGGAGCCGTAACCAAATCCGATGCTGCGCGTGCGAGCAAATGCTGCGCCAGCAATAGCTGCAAGTGCACAAGTCCGCTTGGTCCCGCTCTGCGGTCACCTGACTGGCCAGATCCAATGACCGCTTTGGGCTGCCACCGGTCAACTGGCCAAAATGGTCAGATTTCCCCTTGAGCCCATTTTCCCAAATGCTGCATCACGCATGAATTGTGGCGAAGCGCCGGGAATGCCAAGACGATAAGCTGCACTGAGGCATGAGGAAATGTTCGGCATGTTTCCACTACCTCCTCAGCGGCAGCTGACCCGTCCACAAAAACCTGCTCGACAAAAAACGCTTCAAGGGCGTCCCAGTCTTGCGCGCCCACCACCCAAATATCCATTCCCAATTAACCGGAAAAGAGTTGCGGGGATTTTTCTTGTTTAAAAGCAGATGTTTACGTTCAACTTTGGATGGAATTCAAAATCAGACAATCGCCTTGTCGATTTGGAACACTATAAGAGCAGGTATTGTATCGCTGCGCCAAGTTGAAAACCGTGATGGTGGCGCCGAGTGCCAACATGAAGCAGGCCGAAACGCGCTTGCACCAGCTCGGTCGCCGATTGTCATTGGCGATGTTGTCCATAATCCGTTCAGGCATCTGATATAGCCATGCCACCCTGGTGTACTGTGAGTGCGGGTTTGAAGACCACAACATTGTCCTCCCCATCATAGCTAGTATCCAACGCCGCGAGCAGCATGTCATGCTTCGCCGCGACGATAGCTCTTTGCAACTGGTCCTCGAAGTGCTGCAACCGGTTGTTCATCGCGTACTGGATGAGTTCATCGCATACTTCTATGAGCCAGTCATGTTTTTGCATTTTCGAATCCCCGGGTTGAGTGGTACCACAACCAGACGATGTATTGGTTACTGGATGGTTAACCCAGGGTGGGGTTGAGGGTCCTGTTGTTCAACAAGTGGGGTCACTGCGAGGTCGCGAGAGTTGTTACTCAAGCTCCCGATCATCCGCTGCTCACTGTACCTAGAGGCTCGCAGAACATCTAATAAGGCAAGGTGTGTCTGGATGTAGCCGGCCTTACGGGCATCTTCTGCGGCAACCATCACTTTGAACTCAAACCATTCTTGTGCAGACATTCTGTTTACCTCCATAAACGGTGGGTAAACTCCGCCATGCATTGCTTAACGACATCTTAACGCAAAGGTAGACACACATCACGCAGGCGAGAGTTCGCCTATTGGTAGCATTGCTTCGTCCTGCTCTCGCTTCCTTGATTACCGGAACTCAGTGTGATCTCTTCAGTTTAATTCGCCTCTCAGGAAAGCAGACCACGTTTTCCGGGTGACTTGGCAGAGGCGTGTTGCTGACAGATGGTGTGCCTTCAAGAGAAGCAGCCAACTCAAATTCTGCAACGTCGTAAACACCGTCCAAGGCCTCCGCGATGCCCACCAAGGAGTTCTGCCTGGCCATCTCTCGCAAGTCCTGGATGGCACTCAAGATCCATCGATTAGTGTCCATAAGCATCCCCACAATGACAAATGAATTCATGGCTCCGAATATACGAACCCAAACTCCCGCGTAGGGGGAAAATCCACTCTTTTGCATCACTCTCCGCTGTGATGGTCATTAGTAGTTGCTCAACTGCAAACTCAGCAGGGCATGACCGGCTCGTTTACCACACCGTAACCATCGCGGCTGAAACACTCATTCAACTGGGGCCAGTGTGATAGTCGTTATTTGTGAGGGCTGAGTGAAAACGACGTGCCCGTCGGCGCGTGTAGAGAGAAAGAGAACAAAAAATGAGCGCTGCAGATAAGTCGATGACCAGTCGCAAAGACCAGATTGAAGCGCTGATCCACGCCAAATTGGATGTTCAGAACAAGCTGAATGAAATCTTCTCGGATGAGCGTGAACGGCTCACAGAAGCACTTGAAAACATGACGCGGATCGACTGTGAGCTGGCGGCGCAAGCCTTGATCGTTCCAATGCATGAAGTCATTTCACCGCTAGGTAAAGAGGCTCAAACAGAACTCCTGGAACAGATTTGGACAGCGGTTCAAGATGGGGACAACAAATGGGTGGAGGAGGCAAATACAACCTGGTCCGACGATGTTCATCAACATGGTGAACCGCCTGCCGAAGGCGTTGCTTGAGCGCGTCACGAAGGCTGACTCAATCAATTCTCCCGTGCCAGACAATCTGCCATCTGGTCCCCAACCGCTGATCATCGGGGCAATAACATGACACAACAGCCACTGACCGCATTCTCAAAAACCGCTGGGCGGAGCATTGCCGGTTCGGATGGTGCGCGTGCGGCATAGCGTTCGCGGCAAACTCGCCCGAGAGGGGTCATTCGACGTTCAGATGGCAACGGCCGCCTTGTCCGCGCCGCTGTCACCTAACCGGCTTAGTCTAATGTCCGGTTTGGGCTGGCACCCGCCATTATCGTCACCGAACCGAACGGCAGTGTCGACTTAACTCGGCATGATGTCGAAGCTACCGAAACAGGTGAAGGCGGTGGCGTAGGGGAAGACTTGGAGTCCCGCACCCAGAGTCGCTCCAAAGTCGGTGCGTGTACGTCAGGCCGTCTAAAGCGTGGAGCCCGTCACTTCGCCGAAACGTTTGAGTGTGGTGGCGTGGGGGAGACTTGAACTCCCGACCTCTCGATTATGAGTCGAGCGCTCTAACCAGCTGAGCTACCGCGCCATGGAGGCGTGACCTATGCCAGCGCCTCAGAGTCGTCAAGACAGAAATCAGGACTTTGTGGACCGGACCGTTTCGATCATTAGCGCCACATTCTCCGGGTCCGCATCCGGCGTGATCCCGTGGCCCAGGTTGAAGATGTGCGGCCCCTTGGAAAACGCCTGCACAATGGTCCGCGTCTCGTCCACCAGGGCCTGACCACCCGTCACCATGTGGGAGGACGCCAGGTTGCCCTGCACACAGCCGCTGATCTGCACATTGGCCGCGGCCCAATCCGGCGACACCGAGTTGTCCAACGCCACGCAATCCACACCTGTCGCCTTGTGGAACCCGATGTACCCGTCGCCCGCCTCGCGTGGGAAGCCGATGACCGGAATGTGGGGATAGCGTGCCTTGAGCGCTGTCGTGATCTCGGCGCAAGGTGCCACGGCATACTTCTGAAACGCCTCACCTTTCAAGGACCCCGCCCAACTGTCAAAGATCTTCACGACCTCGGCCCCGGCCTCGATCTGAGCCGAAAGGTATTCGATGGTCGCCGCAGTGATCCGCGCCAACAGCGCCTCAAAGGCCACAACATTCCCCTGCATCAACGCATGCGCCGGTCCCTGATCTGGCGTCCCGCGCCCGGCGATCATGTAGGTGGCCACGGTCCACGGCGCGCCAGCAAAGCCAATCAGCGTCGTCTCCTCCGGCAACTCTCGCCGCAGAATGCGCACCGTTTCGTAGATAGGGTTCAGTGTCTCGTGAATGTCATCCACAGGCTTCAGCGCATCCACACCCGCCTGATCAGTGATGGTCGACAGGCGCGGCCCCTCACCGGTCACAAACCACAGATCCGCGCCCAGCGCCTGCGGCACCAGCAGGATATCCGCAAACAGAATGGCCGCATCGAACCCATATCGACGGATCGGTTGCAACGTGACCTCGGCGGCCAGCTCCGGATTGTAGCATAGCGACAGGAAATCCCCCGCCTGCGCACGGGTCGCGCGATACTCAGGCAGGTAACGCCCCGCCTGCCGCATCATCCAGATGGGCGGCGTCGGCAACACCTCACCCGCCAAAGCCCGCAAAATGGTCTTGCCGGTCCCGCCATCTTTCATCACACACGCCCCTGTCTCTTCGTTTCCAGTTGTCAACATAAGTTGACACATCTAAAAGATAAAGTCATGACCGTGCGCCTACCAACTCCATCCGCCCCGCTCAAGATCGGAACCCGCGGATCCCCCCTCGCCCTTGCCCAAGCCTATGAGACGCGCCAGCGTCTGAGCAGTGCGTTCGACCTGCCGGAAGAGGCTTTCGAGATCGTTGTGATCAAGGTGACGGGCGACAATCGCTCGATGATCGCCGCGGACCGCCCGCTCAAAGAGATTGGAAACAAGGGCCTGTTCACACGGGAAATTGAGGACGCACTGCTCGAGGGCAGCATCGACATCGCCGTGCACTCGACAAAGGACATGCCCACCGTCCAACCGGACGGCCTGATCCTCGACACGTTCCTCCCGCGCGAAGATGTGCGGGACGCCTTTGTGTCGCACAGTCTGACGAGGATCACCGATCTGGCCGAAGGCGCCACTGTCGGCACCTCGTCCTTGCGCCGCCGGGCGCAACTCCTGCACAAGCGGCCCGACCTGAATGTGGTCGAGTTCCGCGGCAACGTACAAACCCGGCTCCAGAAACTGGCAGACGGCGTGGCGGACTGCACCTTCCTTGCCAGCGCAGGCCTCAGCCGGCTGAACATGACCGACGTGCCAGCCACACCCATCGAACCATCCGACATGCTGCCCGCCATCGCTCAAGGCGCAATCGGGATCGAGCGGCGCATTGATGACACCAATACAGCCGAAATGCTTTCGGCGATCCATGACACACCGACAGGCCAGCGCCTCACAGCTGAACGACAGTTCCTGTTCACGCTCGACGGTTCGTGTGAAACACCGATTGCCGGGCTCGCCACGCTTGACGGCAACACGCTCACCCTCACCGGCGAAGTGCTGCGCCCGGACGGCTCGGACGCGATCAGCGGCACCCGCCAGGGACCCGTCGCAGATGGTGCAACCATGGGCACCGACCTGGCCCAGGACCTTCTGAAATCCGCAGGCCCCGGCTTCTTCGACTGGCATTGATCCCATTTCACTTTGCCAAATAAACCTCGGGGGAGATCGCAGACCGGGGGCAGAACCCCAATGGGCGGAACCTAACAACAGAATGCCAGCACGGTCTGGCCTTGACCGACTCAGGGGCAAAACAGCACGCTTGCACCATGCCCACACCGCGCCGCCATCTGCCTACACATGAGGTCGAAAACCAGCCTGACCCGCTGGGTGATGTGAACCTGTTTGCAGGCGACCCTATTCTCGTGACGATCGCGCCCGACCACATGACAGAGTATGGCGCTGCGTTGGGGCGGGCCGACACACGTGCAGCAGGACAAGCGGCCAATCGGCATTTACCGGAACTGACCCTCTTCGATACAGGCGGGCGGCGCTTGGACGAGGTCTCGTTTCACCCGGCCTATCACCAGATGATGTCGCTTAGCCAAGGCGCAGGCTACGCCGCCACCGCCTGGGATGGTGGCAGCCACGTGGAACATGCCGCGATGGTCTACATGGCCAGCCAGGTTGAGCCGGGTCATTGCTGCCCGCTGACCATGACCTATGCAGCCATCCCCGCCTTGCAGGCGGACGCGGGATTGGCCGCCATCTGGGTGCCGAAGCTGACAGCCCGCTCTTATGACCCGAACATCCTGCCAATCGATCAAAAAACATCCGCGACGCTTGGCATGGCCATGACCGAGAAGCAGGGTGGTTCGGATGTGCGCGCCAACACCACACGCGCTGCGCGGGATGGGGATCACTGGCGGCTCACGGGCCACAAATGGTTCTGCTCGGCCCCCATGTCCGACGGGTTCCTGACCCTTGCCCAAACAGACAAGGGGCTGACCTGCTTTCTGGTCCCACGCTGGCTTGAGGGCGACCGGAACGCAATCCACCTCATGCGGCTCAAGGACAAGCTGGGCAACAAGGCCAATGCCTCGTCAGAGATCGAATATCATGACGCCCTCGCCTACCAGCTCGGCGACGAGGGGCGCGGCGTACAGACCATCATCGAAATGGTGCATCACACGCGTCTGGACACGGCCATCGCGCCCGCAGGGTTGATGCGCGGCGCGCTGACCCATGCGATGCACTGGGCGCGGCACCGGCGTGCGTTCCAGAAAACGCTGATCGATCAGCCGTTGATGGGAGCGGTGCTCGCCGATCTGATCCTCGACTGGCAGGCTGCGACCCATCTCGGACTGCACGTCGCCAAAGCGTTCGACGATCCGGCGGCGCGGCCCTTTGCCCGCATCGCGGTGGCCCTCGCCAAATTCCTCAACAACAAACTTTGCCAGCGCGTGACGCTCGAAGCGATGGAGGTGCTTGGGGGCATGGGCTATGTCGAAGACACCCCGATGCCAATGTACTATCGCGAAGCGCCCCTCAACAGCATCTGGGAAGGGTCCGGCAACGTGATCTGCCTCGACATACTGCGCACATTGGCGCGCGAGCCAGAGGCCGGTGACGCTCTAACGGCAGACCTCGACAATGCAACCGGCCAGGATGCCCACTACGATCAAGCGCTCAAAGATCATTGCGCCCGCTGGCCCGCCCTACCTGCCGAACACGAGGCGCGCGCCTTTGCCGAACGCACGGCGCTTCTTCTGGCGGCCGCCGTTCTGATCCGCCAAGCGCCTTCTGCAGTCGCAGACGGGTTCATCAACACCCGCATCCACGCGCCCTCAGGTCAGATCGCAGGCAGCGCCACGGACCTCGACATTCAAAACGTCCTGGCAAGTTTCAAAAGCTGAACGGGTCGGCGGGCGGGCGCCTTTGCGCACCGCGCAAACAGAGCCGGCCGCCGACATTTACAAAACCGCGCCCCGTCGGGCACGAGAGTGCCACGCGCAGGGTTAAAATAGGCATTTCAAACCGTGCGGTACTCAAGCCGCTGAAAACACGCCACATTCACAGATCGATTAATCTTCAGATAAGGCCGCGAACAGCTTGTCCCCGCGGGGACAGATCACACCCACTTCGCCAAAGGTGGCAAGGACATCAGCACGGCGTTGGCATCATGCCCCGTCTCAAGCCCGAACTTGGTACCCCGATCATAAACCAGGTTGTACTCGGCATAGAGCCCCCGATGCACAAGCTGCTTGTCCTTGTGATCCTCATCCCAGTCCAACACCCGGCGCTTCTCGACCAGCGGTAAATACGCAGGCAAAAAGGCCCGCCCGATGTCCTGGGTGAGCGCAAAATCCGCCTCCCAGTCGCCGGTGCAGTGGTCATCCATGAAGATGCCCCCGACACCCCGCGCACGGTTCCGGTGTGGGATATAGAAGTATTCGTCCGCCCACTCCTTGAGGCGCGGATAATGAGCGTCCCCATGGGGATCCAGATGGGCCTTCTGCTGGGCGTGGAAATGCGCCGTGTCATCCGCGTACTCGATGCAAGGGTTCAGGTCGGACCCTCCTCCGAACCACCAAGCATGGGGTGTCCAGAACATGCGCGTGTTCATGTGTACCGCCGGGCAATGCGGGTTCTGCATATGAGCAACCAGGCTGATGCCCGAGGCCCAGAACCGCGGATCATCCTTCATCCCCGGAATGCCCTTGCGGGCCGCCATGGCATTCTGCGCCCGTTCGCCCAAGGTGCCATAGACGGTCGAGACATTCACCCCAACCTTCTCAAACACACGGCCTCCGCGCATCACGCTCATCAGCCCGCCGCCCGCGTCCGAGCCATCGTCGGACGTGCGCTTGGTATCCGTCACTTCAAAGCGGCCCGGCGCCTCATCGGACATCGGGCCAGTGCCGTGGGTGTCTTCCAACTTTTCAAAGGCCGCTACAATATCGTCCCGCAATTGACGGAACCACGCAGCGGCACGGGTTTTCTGGCTATCGAACTGTTCGGTCATGACGCACTGTCCTGTTTGGTTGACAGTTTTCTAGCCCAACGGTCCCCGCGGGGCCAAGCGCAAACTCTAATGTGCTGGCGCATCAACCGGGTCGAGCAAGCTGCGCCCCCCGTCGACGGTCATCACATCACCGGTCATGAACCCGGATCCATCTGAGGCAAGGAACTGCACCGCATCCACCAGTTCCGTCGGGCTGGCGATACGATGGAGCGGGGTGCGGCCTTCAATTTCGTCACGCCAGTCGGGATTGTCGGCAACAGACGCTTTGAGCGAGGCCGACATGACAGACCCAAAGGCCACTGCATTCACACGGATGCGTTCCGGTGCCAGCGCTAGGGCCATGGACCGCGTCATCTGCTCAAGACCGGCAGACGCAATGGAGTAGCCAAGCAACTCGGGACGGGTCTGATGCGCAGCAATTGAACTGAGGTTGATAATCGACCCAACACAGGCTGCGTCCTCATTGTCCTTGGCCTGCTTGATCATGCGTCGCGCCACCTGCTGGCTCAGCCGCAGGGCCGTCATCAGGTTCTGTTCGAGCAAGGTTTCGACCGAGGTGTCCTCGGGGTCCAGCGCGTCGGTTTCCATGACCTGACGGGATGCATTCACAAGGATGTCGATCTGATCAAAGGCGTCAATGGTGGCTGAGACAAGATTGGCGATGGTCAGCCGCTGCCGCAGGTCGCCAGCGAAGTAGCGAATGTTCCCCTCTTCTGCGACATCGCCCAACTCTTCGTGCAGACGCTTTTCATCCATGTCAGCACACATCACGTTCGCGCCGCGATCCGCGAAATGCCGGGCGATCGCGAGGCCAATGCCGTTGGCAGCGCCCGTGACGATCGCGGTCTTGCCGTTGATGGAAAAGGACATGGGGCTACCCCTTGTTTTTCTTTGGCCGTTCGGCCCGCACCAGTTTGAACCGCGCATCGCCGTCCAGATCAACCACTTTGGTGAAATGGGACGCAAGGGCATCTTCGTAAGGCAGGTGCCGGTTGGCGACCATCCACAGCGCCCCGTGGAGACGCAGGATGCGCGCGGCATTGGCAATGAAGGCCCGCCCGAGGGACGGATCGGCGCTGCGCGACTTGTGGAAGGGCGGGTTCATGATGACCGCATCCACCTTTTCAGGGGGCGACCATACAGTAGCGTCTGCCCAGTGGAATTGCGCGCGAGGGTCCGTCACATTGTGGCGGGCGCATTGCAGGGCCATGTCATGTGCTTCGACAAGGTGTACGGTTTTGACATCGCGGGTCAGGACATGCGCCGAGAGATAGCCCCAGCCTGCGCCCAGATCGGCGACGGTGCCAACCATGGCTTCGGGCAATGCCCCAACCAGCATTTCAGACGCGGGATCGACTCCGTCAGCAGAGAACACCCCTGGCGCGGTCCAGAACCCACCGGGATGCAGTTCCGGGCCGCGAGCCCAATCGGATAGATCGGCACCACCGGCCATCCAGTAGATCTTGCCATGCGCCTTGGAGATGGGAGCGCCCACCTCGACCCGTTTGCGCAGCGCCTTTAACATGGAATCTGCGCCGTCAGTCTTTTGCCCGTCGACGATCACCGGGCCATCGGTTTGTGCCATGGCGGCTGCGACGAGCGACTGCGCCTCGGCCCGGGCGCGGGTCAGGCAGACGATGCAGGCGGCAAAGCGGGTGTCTTTGGGCAACTCCGGCGAGACGGAATACCCCATCCTTTCAAACCGGTCGCACACCATGACCAAGGGCGACACGACGTGCACGCGGTCCTTGGGCAGTGCGGACAGGTCGGCATCCTCGGACGGATGCAGAACGGCCACGGGGCCATCGCCCCATGCGTCCATCGCATCGAGCGCCAGAGGCAGACGATCACCTAGCACGTAGGCAGCCTATTCCTCTTTTTCCATTGTGCATTGCAGGGGGTGCTGATGCCTGCGGGCAAAGTCCATGACCTGCCCCACCTTGGTCTCGGCAATCTCGTGGCTGAAGACACCGACAACGGCGAGACCTTTCTTGTGCACGGTCAGCATGATTTCAAATGCCTGCGCGTGATTGAGGCCAAAGAACCGCTCCAACACATGCACCACGAATTCCATGGGCGTGTAATCGTCGTTCAAAAGCAGCACCTTGTAGAGCGGTGGGCGCTTGGTCTTGGGCTTGGTTTCGGTGACGACGGCTGTATCGCCATCATCATCCGCCGGACCTGCCGACTTGGGTGCCATCATGTGCATGTCAGACTGCATGCGCGTCCTCATAAACGGGAATCTCTTGGTGAGCTTGGATCACCCTATATAACGCAAGGGCGTGTTTAGGAAAGAGGGCGGCGCGGGAATGTCGCGTCACAAAAAGCGGAATGGGTTTTGAAACGGCATGTATAGCGTTCGATGCGGACGACACGCTGTGGCACAATGAGCGTGTGTTCAAGCTGACGCAGGAGCGGTTTGCCGAGTTGCTGGCCCCGCATGTGGATGTGCCCGATCTGGACGCGCAACTGCTGGCTGCAGAGCGGCGCAACATTGGGCACTACGGGTTTGGGGTCAAAGGCTTTGTCCTGTCGATGATCGAAACGGCCCTTGAGGTGACCGAAAACCGGGTGCCAGGAGATGTCATTGGCGATCTGATCGCAGCTGGTCAGGATATGCTGCGCCATCCCATCGACCTGTTGCCTCACGCGGACGAGGCGGTGGCGCGCGCCAAGGAACATGGCCCGGTCCTGTTGATCACCAAGGGCGATCTGCTGGATCAGGAGCGCAAGCTGGCGCAGTCCGGTCTGGGTGATCTGTTTGATGGGGTCGAGATTGTTTCGGACAAGACCCCGGTTGTCTACGCCCGCATCTTTGAGCGCTTTGGCGGCGCTGACCGCGGCATGATGATTGGCAATTCAATGAAATCCGATGTCCGCCCGATGATTGATGCGGGCGGGTTTGGCGTCTTTGTGCCCCATGATCTGGCCTGGGATCTGGAGGCCGCCGACGCGCCCGAGGGACACCCGAGATACGCTGCCCTGCCTGATTTGGGGGCCTTGTCCGACTTTC
>NZ_JBYNDP010000214.1:0-4135 GCF_059783535.1 Tateyamaria sp.
GTGTTCATCAGGCCGCCGTCGCCGCCACCGTTCAGGTGTTCGACCGCCAGCTCGTAGGCGCGCAGTTCGTCGGCACCTTCGTCAGCGTAGGGGCCGGTCTGCGGTACGTTGAAGCCCAGTGTCACGCTTGAACCCGTTGGTTCGTTCGTGAACGCCGCGGCCGACTGCGCCGTAAAGATCGTTGGTGCAGCAACGCCGGCGCCTGCGATGGCACCGGTCTTGAGCACGCCACGACGCGTCAGATTCGTTTTGGACATGAATATCCTCCCAATTGTTGAAAAGCGCGATCCTGCTCCTCAACCGGATCGCCCATGCACTTTTCGTGCAAAGCCAATATCGCGCGGGATTGGAAAATTGCGCAATAAACCCCTTGTTTTGCAGAATTATTTTGTAAACAATTGCACAATACGAAGGTATACTTTGTAAACTTTGTTATGTCGCAGCGCAGAAACGCGTTGAAATGACTTACAAACGGGTGGGAATGGTCATGGCGCGGGACGCACTCACAGGCACACGGATACGTGAGCGTAGAACGATGGGAGGTCTCAAGCAGTCTGATTTGGCGCGTCAGATTGGCATCTCAGCGTCTTACCTGAACCTGATTGAACACAATCGTCGCAGAATCGGGGGCAAGCTGTTGCTTGATATTGCGGCGGCTTTGGAGGTTGAACCGACCGTATTGAGCGAGGGCGCTGAGGCCGCCCTGATTGCTTCACTGCAAGAGGCTGCTCAACGCGCAAACATGCCTGAAGCTGAAAGTGGAAGGGCGGAGGAGTTCGCTGGTCGTTTTCCGAGCTGGGCGGATGCACTGGCAGCCGCACATCGCAAGATTGCGGACCTGGAGCGCACGGTGGAGACACTGAGTGATCGTTTGGCGCACGACCCGGAGCTTGCTGCCTCGGTGCACGAGGTGTTGTCCACGGCGGCGTCGATTAGGTCAACAGCCTCCATTCTGGCTGAAGACAAGACCATCACGGAAGAATGGCGCAACAGGTTTCATGCCAATATCGACGCCGACAGTCGACGCCTTGCCGACAGCTCGAAGGCACTGGTTGGTTTTCTGGATGCTGAGACTGGTGAGGCAGCACCCTCTGGGTCTCCGCAAGAAGAGGTCGCGCAGTTTCTGGCAGCGCATGACTACGGGTTTTCATCTCTTGAGGACGGGTCGGGGAGCGTTGACAGTATTGTCTCGGGGGCACCGGAATTGGTGTCGGCCCAATCCCGTCATCTTGCCCGTACCGTGCTTGACCGTGTGGTTCAGGACAGTGCCCAGGTCGCAATGACCGATTTGCAAGCCGCGCTTGCTGAGGATGGGGCTGATGTGATTGCGCTGTCCCATCGCTTTGGCGTTTCCGTTCCGCATATGATGCGCCGCATTGCTGCTGTTCCCGGGCTTGATGCCGGGCTTGTCGTGTCTGATCGCGCTGGCAGTCTTCTGTTCCGCAAGGATATCGAAGGGTTCACCATCCCGCGCCATGGGGCTGCCTGTCCGTTATGGCCCCTGTTTCAGGTGATGGGTCAACCGGGGCAGGTGATCCGTGCGCGGGTTCAGATGCCGTCGCGGGACGGTGCTGTTTTTGACTGTTTTGCTGCTGCAGAACCGGTAGGGCCGGTGGTTTTTAATGCCCCGCGGCTTTTGGAGGCTGCAATGCTTATTCTGCCAGTGCCGGATGGCCACGCGGCAGAAGGTGTTCCGGTCGAAGACATCGGTCCGGCATGTCGCATCTGTCCACGTGGTGGGTGTGCAGGGCGGCGTGAGCCATCGATCCTGAGTGACGGGTTCGGAGGTTTTTGACAGCTTGGCCAAATGCGCACATAGTTGGGCGCGCCAGCCAAGAGGCGAAACTGCTGCGGGTTGGTGCGATTTTGGGGAGGAGTCGCAGACATGGGCAAGCATGTTTTGCTCGTTGAAGACGAGATTAACATCATAGAGGCAATCCAGTTCCTGCTCAGCCGCGAGGGTTGGCAGGTTGATACGCACTCGGACGGAGCGACGGCGGTCGACAAGGTGCGCAACATGCGCCCCGATCTGGTCGTTCTGGACTACATGTTGCCGGGCAAGAACGGTATCGACATTCTGACCGAATTGCGAGCCGACCCGGACTTTGAGCGGTTGCCGGTTCTGATGCTGACCGCACGTGGTCAAAGTAGGGATCGGGATCTGGCCGAACGGGCAGGCGTCAGTCGCTTCATGACCAAGCCGTTTTCCAATACAGAGGTGGTGACGGCCGTTCGCGATCTTGTTCAATTGGCGCAATGACGGACCAGAATACAAACACGACACTGTTCCTGGAGCGGCGCAGCTATCGCCGCCGGCGGGTAATGGATGCGTTGCGCCTGCTGCCTATTGTAGGTCTGCTGTTGTGGTTGTTTCCGGTGTTTTGGCCAAACGCGAAGGATGGCCCCGACGCGCCTGCATCTGTGTCCATGTCTGGCGCCGTCACTTACGTCTTTTTAGTCTGGGTTGTCCTGATCCTGTCAGCCTTGGCGCTATGGTGGGTTTTGTCCAAACGTTCGGGTGAGGCATCCGAGCCGCCGGAGCAGCAACAATGATATCCGTCAACCAGCTGGTTGCCGTCAGTCTGGTCTATGTCGCGTTTCTGTTTGCCATCGCGTTCTTTGCCGAGCGCGCTTCGGTCCGTGGGCGCAGTGGCTGGTTGCGGTCGCCTTTGGTCTACACCTTATCTCTGTCCATCTATTGCACCGCATGGACCTTCTACGGGGCGGTTGGATACGCGGCTCGGTCGGGGATGGAGTTTGTCACCATCTACCTGGGTCCCAGCCTTGTGATGATCGGTTGGTGGTGGGTGCTGCGCAGGCTTGTTCGGATCGGACGCGCGCAGCGGGCAACGTCGGTCGCTGACCTGATTTCAGCGAGGTACGGCAAGTCCAATTTGCTGGCTATCGTTGTGACGCTGATGGCCGTTGTTGGCGTCACACCCTATATCGCTTTGCAGCTGCAATCGGTGACGCTTTCCGTGTCGATTTTCTCCGATCCGGTCCAGACCGATGGCCTGAGCCAATCCACGGCCACGTTCTGGGTGGCCTGTGGTCTTGCCATCTTCACCGTCTTATTCGGAACACGGAACCTGAATGCCAACGAGCGCCATGACGGCGTGGTGATCGCCATTGCAGTTGAGGCGGTTGTGAAACTGATTGCCCTACTGGCTGTCGGCATCTTTGTTGTCTGGGGGATTGCCGGTGGCATTGGTCCCATGCTCGAGCGCATTGACTCGTCGCCCATCGGCGAATGGAGCATGGATCGCAGCCGCTGGGTTGCCCTGACGGCCTTGTCTGCGGCTGCTTTTCTGGCGCTGCCACGCATGTTCCAGGTCATGGTGGTGGAGAATGATGACGAGCGCCACTTGCAAATCGCGAGCTGGGCCTTCCCGCTTTATCTGATGCTGATGAGCTTGTTCGTGGTGCCGATTGCCGTGGTCGGCCTCGACATATTGCCAGAGGGCAGTAATCCGGACCTTTTCGTCCTGACCGTTCCATTGGCCGAAGGGCAGGGCGGTCTTGCAACACTGTCCTTCCTTGGCGGGTTTTCGTCGGCCACGTCCATGGTCATCGTTGCCACGCTTGCCCTGTCCACAATGGTGTCGAACCATATCGTTATGCCCATCTGGTTGAGCACTCAGGCCGAGGGGGCCCAGGTATCGGGGGATGTCCGGAGTGTTGTGATCTTGGCCCGACGGGCCTCGATCCTTCTGATTATCTTTTTTGGCTACCTCTACTACCGCTTATCCGGTGGTGGCGCTGCGCTGGCAGCGATTGGTCTCATATCCTTTGTTGGTGTGGCGCAATTTCTACCAGCCATGTTGGGCGGTATCTTTTGGCGGGGCGCCACCCGTTGGGGCGCGCTTGCAGGGCTGGTGGTTGGTTTTACTGTCTGGGTTTTTTGTTCGCTCTTGCCCAGCTTTGGGCCGGACGCAGTCCTGAGTGCGTCTGTCTTTGATCACGGCATCGCGGGCTTGGGATGGCTGAGACCGCAGGCCTTGTTCGGGATCGAGGGGATCGACCCGACTGTGCACGCAATTGTTTGGTCGATCACATTGAACCTCGTTGCGTTCCTCAGCGTGTCCCTTGTCACCTTTCCGCAGCCCCTCGAGCGCCTGCAAGGCGCTCAATTCGT